>NZ_AGBF01000020.1 GCF_000225525.1 Streptomyces zinciresistens K42
AGCAGGATCGCGCCTTTCTCCCCGGCCGGGGCGGCGTCGTACTCGGCAACGATCCGAAGCTTGTACGCCGCGGAAAACGTCCGCCGCTTCGGCTTCGGCGCCGGATCGTCACCGGCGGCGGGTATCGGGGTGATGCTGGCCATACTGAGGGGATCTCCTGTCTCGCCCATCCAGACTAACCCGACAAACCGGGTGTCTCAGTTGAGACTGTCAGAGAGGGAAGACCGTGAAGCGAAAGAAGGCTGCGGTCAACGAGGTGTTTGGTGTAGCCGTTGAACGCGGATACTTCGCACAGAACCCGCTGATCGGTCTTCGCTGGACGGCGCCGGAAGTCGCCGATGAAGTCGATCCCGACTGCGTGCCGAACCCGGCTCAGGTTGCCCGACTGCTAGCCGCAGTCAGAGCCCTACCCGGCCGTGGCCCTCATCTGTATGCCTTCTTCGGCTGCATGTACTACGCCGCCATGCGCCCAGCCGAGGTGATCCATCTACAGAAATCCCAGTGCCGTCTGCCGGCGAGCGGCTGGGGCCTTCTGAACCTGAAGGGCGGCGTCGTGACTGCCGGTAAGGAGTGGACGGATGACGGCGCCGTCCACGAGATCCACTCCCTGAAGCGGCGGGCAGTCAAGGCGACACGCCCGGTGCCAATTCCTCCAGTGCTCGTCCGCATGTTGCGCGAACACATAGAAAGCTTCGGCGTTGCACCCGACGGACGCCTGTTCCACAACGCAGAGGGGAACTACATCGACGCCTCGGCGTACGGCATCACCTGAGGGCGAGCGCGTGAGGCTGTTCTTACGCTTGACGAGCACGCCCTTGACCTGGCGAAGCGTCCCTACGACCTGCGCCACGCCGGCATCTCCTTCTGGTTGGCCTCCGGCGTCGACCCCGCAGAGTGTGCGCGCCGGGCTGGGCAGAGCATCCAGGTCCTCTTCCGCTACTACGCCAAGTTCCTGGCTGATGCGCGGAACCACGCCAACACCCTGATCGAAGACTCCATGCGGCGATGGGAGGAGGCGATGGACGATGACGATGCGGAGAGCGCCTTAGCGGGACCTTGGCCCGGAAATGCCCCGGAACTGCTGGTCAGAGCTGGGATATGGGTGGGAGATATCGGGAGTAAGGGCGTGTTTCGGCTCGCTGCTTAGATGTGCGCCGAAAAGGGCGCCTGCCGGGCATCTGCCCTGGTCAGGCGCCCTTTTTCTGTGTCTAGAAGAAGCCCAGTTTCTTCGGCGAGTACGACACCAGCAGATTCTTCGTCTGCTGGTAGTGCTCCAGCATCATCTTGTGCGTCTCGCGGCCGATGCCCGAACCCTTGTAGCCGCCGAACGCCGCGTGCGCCGGGTAGGTGTGGTAGCAGTTCGTCCAGACGCGGCCCGCCTGGATGGCGCGGCCCGCGCGGTACGCGGTGTTGACGTCCCGGGTCCACACGCCCGCGCCGAGGCCGTACAGCGTGTCGTTGGCGATCTTGATGGCGTCGTCGAAGTCGTCGAAGGACGTCACCGACACCACCGGACCGAAGATCTCCTCCTGGAAGATCCGCATACGGTTGTCGCCCTCGAAGATGGTCGGCTGGACGTAGTAGCCGCCCTTCAACTCCCCTTCGTGTTCGAGGCGTTCGCCGCCCGTGAGGATCTTGGCCCCTTCCTGCCGTCCGATGTCGAGATAGGAGAGGATCTTCTCCAGCTGGTCGTTGGACGCCTGCGCGCCGATCATCGTGTTCGTGTCGAGGGGGTGGCCGGTCGTGATCTGCTCGGTGCGGGCGACCGCCGCCGCCATGAACTCCGCGTAGCTGCCCCGCTGGACCAGTGCGCGGGAGGGGCAGGTGCACACCTCGCCCTGGTTGAGCGCGAACATCGTGAAGCCTTCGAGGGCCTTGTCCCGGAAGTCGTCGTCCGCCGCCCAGACGTCCTCGAAGAAGACGTTCGGGGACTTGCCGCCGAGTTCGAGGGTCACCGGCGTGATGTTCTCCGAGGCGTACTGCATGATCAACCGGCCCGTCGTGGTCTCCCCGGTGAACGCCACCTTTGCCACCCGGGAACTGGACGCCAGCGGCTTGCCCGCCTCCACCCCGAAGCCGTTGACGATGTTGAGGACGCCCGGCGGGAGCAGGTCGGAGACCAGGCTCAGCCAGTAGTGGATGGACGCGGGAGTCTGCTCGGCCGGCTTGAGGACGACCGCGTTGCCCGCCGCCAGCGCGGGTGCGAGCTTCCACGTCGCCATCAGGATCGGGAAGTTCCACGGGATGATCTGCGCGACCACGCCCAGCGGCTCGTGGAAGTGGTACGCCACCGTGTCGTCGTCGAGTTCGCCGAGCGAACCCTCCTGCGCCCTGATCGTGCCCGCGAAGTAGCGGAAGTGGTCGATGGCCAGCGGAATGTCGGCCGCCAGTGTCTCCCGTACCGGTTTGCCGTTCTCCCAGCTCTCGGCGACCGCCAGCTTCTCCAGGTTCGCCTCCATCCGGTCGGCGATCTTCAACAGGATGCCCGCTCGCTCCGTCACGGACGTCCGGCCCCAGCCGGGTGCCGCCGCGTGCGCCGCGTCCAGAGCCCGCTCCACGTCCTCGGCCGTGCCCCGCGCGATCTCCGTGAAGGGCTGTCCGTTCACCGGCGAGGGGTTCTCGAAGTACTGCCCCCGGATCGGCGGCACGTACTCACCGCCGATGAAATGGTCGTAGCGTGCCTGGTAGGAGACGATCGCGCCCTCGGTGCCGGGCGCCGCGTAACGGGTCATACTGCTCTGCCTCCCGATGAAGCGCTGCCCGCCGTCAGGCAGCTCCCGGTGCGAGGCTAGGAAGGGCGAGGTTGCAAGTACGTTGCGCTGCCCGCGGCTTCCGCAGGCGCCCCGCGCCGTGCGCAACCCCTGCCTCCTCCCGAGCCGTGGGCTCACACTCACTTCCGCAGGCCCCGTCCGGTCAGCGCGGCGGACGCCGCTCCCAGCCGGGCGGGGCCGTCAGTTCCGACTCCAGGGCCGACAGCCGTGAACACACCGCCGGTGTCGGGCGCACCGCGGCCAGCGCCCGCCACACGTCGAGATCGTCCTCGCCCCAGGGCGCGTGCGCCCAGTCGGCCAGCAGGTCGGGATCGCGGCGGGCGATCAGTGCCATGCGCAGCCCGTCGGCCAGACGGCGCCGCAGCCGGACCACCGCCGGCGCCTGGGAGCCCGGCAGCAGCGGTCCGCGGTAGGCCGCCGCGGCTGCCGTGACCAAGCCCGTCTCCAGCCTCCGTTCGACCATCGTCACATCCGACTCGACCGGCGTCGTGAGCCGGTAGGGCCGCGAGTCCAGCAGCCCGGAGCCCAGGATCCGGCGCAGGCGGGCCAGTTCGGCGCGCAGCGTCACCGGCGTCACGGACTCGTCCTCGTACAGCGCGCACAGCAGCTCGTCACCCGTGAGCCCTTCGGGACGGCGCGCCAGCAGCACCAGGATCTCGCTGTGCCGACGGCTGAGTCTGACCGTGCGGCCTTCCGCCAGCAGCAGTGCCTCGTCGCGTCCCAGCGCGGACAGTTCGGGTGCCTCGGGGCCGGCCTCCGGTGGGACGAGCAGTGCGAGCTGGGACTCGGCGGCCCGCGCGACCGCCTGCACGAACCCGAGGCTGTGCGGATGCGCGAGCCCGTCGCCTCCGGTGATGTCCACCGCCCCGAGGACCCGTCCCGTCCTCGGATCGTGCACGGGTGCCGCCGCACAGGTCCACGGCTGCACCTGGCGGATGAAATGCTCCGCCGCGAACACCTGCACGGGACGGTCCACGGCCACCGCCGTCCCCGGCGCGTTCGTCCCCATCACCGACTCGGCCCAACGGGCACCCGGCACGAAGTTCATCCCGTCCGCCCTGCGCCGGGTCGCCGGATGGCCCTCCACCCACAGCAGCCTGCCGTGCGCGTCGCACACGGCGAGGAGATGCTCCCCGTCCGAGGCGAACGTGCCCATGAGTTCCCGGATCAGGGGCATCACCCTCGCCAGGGGGTGCTCCGCGCGGTAGGCGCCTAGGTCTCCGTCGACCAGCTCCACGCTCGCCGTGCCGTCCGGACCGACGCCGGCCCGTGCGGAACGCCGCCACGAGGCGGCCACGACATCGCGCACCGGCTTCGGCACGGTGCCCGCCGCGGTGAACGTCTCGTGCGCACGCCGGAGTACGCGGATGTGCTCGGCAGGGTCGGTGCCCGGCTCCAGGGCCACCCACGGATCGGTCAACTCGGCCTCCCCGGAAGGCGATGCGGCTGGGGACATCGTCACTCCGGCCGCGCACGCGGACAACCTCTTCGACAGCGCTCACCCGAACGACGGCCGGGCCGCGTGGCCGTGCGCGACCTCAGACCGCGTTGACCAGGCGTATGTAGCGACTCCAGTCCCAGCCCGGCCCCGGGTCGGTGTGGTCGCTGCCCGGCACCTCGTGGTGGCCGATGATGTGCGCGCGGTCCGTGGGTATGCCGTGACGGGCGCAGACCGCGGCCGTGAGTCGGGCCGACGTCTCGTACATGACGTCGGTGAAGTAGTCGGGCCGGTCCACCCAGCCCTCGTGCTCTATGCCGATGCTGCGGGTGTTGTGGGCCCAGTCTCCCGCGTGCCAGGCGATGTCCGACTCGCGCACGCACTGGGAGGTGTGCCCGTCGGCGGACCGGACGACGTAGTGGGCGGACACCTTCTTTCTCGGGTTCGCGAAGACGAACAGGGTGTTGGTGTACTGGGTCTGGGTGACGTGGATGATCACCCGGTCGACGGGGCGCGGCGCGGAACGGTCTCCTTTCGTGTAGTTGGCGGTGCTCGCGGGCCGCCACTCCGCCGGCGGGTGGTCCGGCCCGGGTGCACGAGCCCCGGCCGGCGGTCCGGGCAGCAGGGCGTACGGCACGGCCGCGAGGGCGGTGGCCTGGAGGATCAGGCGTCTGGCGGGGCGGGGTGAAGTGTGGTCCAAAGGGTGCCTTTCCGTGTCGTCAAGGGCCGAGGGAACCGGGGCGGGCCGGGGCCGGTGGGGCCGCACCCGGATCCTCAGCGCAGGTCGCGGCAGTCTCCCGCAGCCGTGCGTGCACTGCCCGGTACGTCTCCCGCGCGGGCAGCCACTCCTTGCGGATCTTCGCCACGCACGTGTAGTTGGTGTCGCAGACGTTGGCGAGCGGTGACTCGACGGCCTGGGTGGCGAACTGGTACGCGTCCAGCTCACTGAATCCGTAGTCGCGCACCAGCCACCGCACCAGATCCGCCTGGGATATCCGGAACGCGTCCTCCAGCGGCCGGGCCGATCCCGTCGAGATGATGTGCGTGTCCGATTCGATCCGGGGCCACGGAGTGGTGACCCCCTTGAGCAGTTCGACGATCACCACGGTGTTCATCGCGCACTCGACCGCCACTCCGCAGGTCTCACCCTCGCCCTGGCGGGCATGCCCGTCGCCCAGGCTGAGCAGCGCGCCCTCGACGTTCACACCGAGGTAGCAGGTGACGCCCGCCCGCATCTCGGGGGTGTCCATGTTCCCGCCGTGGGCGTCCGGCACGAGGGCGGAGCGCACCTCCAGGTTGGCGGGGGCCACCCCCACGGTGCCGTGCATCGGGTCCATCGGCAGCTCGGCCTCGATGTCGCTGTCGTGAGCCCGGAACAGTGCGGTCCGCCGTGTCCGGTCGAGCTGCCAGATCCACACGGTCTGGGGGAGCGGCGGCTGCAGCGTGGCCGTGGTGTGCGTGGAGGTGAGGGCGCCGAACAGGGGGACGGTCGTCGACGCGGCCCAGTCCCGGGCCGGTTCGACGGACACGAAGTGCACGGCGAGGGTGTCTCCCTGCTCGGCACCCTCGATGTGGAACGGACCCGTCTGCGGATTGAGGTAGGGGAACTCGCACATCTCGGACACGAGGTCCTTCTCCGACCGCACACGTCCGCCGAAGCAGTCCTCGGTGTACAGGTCGAGCACCGTGCCCGGCGCGATGCGCGCAACGGGCGGCGCTCCGCCGAACGTCCAGGCGTACTCGCCGGGTTCGGGGCGTACGGTCAGGATCCTGGGGTCGCTCATCGCTGCACAACTCCGTTCCGCGGTGGCCGGTCGGGGGAGGGTTCGCCGAGGAGTGCGTGAATCCCCCTCATTCACGCCGACGCGCCGTGCCTGCCCACCTCACGGCGGCAGCGCCTCGTGTGCATCACGGTACGGTGCGGACCCGTCGGGCAGAGGAACGGTCCGGAGATCCGTGGACAGCGACGTGATTGTGGATAACTTCCTCACTCACAGGAGTGAACTCGGCCTGGAGCGGCGGCCGGACGGCATCAGAGGGAGGACCCCGGCCCCATCCTCGGCTCACCCCGTTCCGCCACCACCCCCGGATCGTCCAGCACCGCCCGCACCACCGAGTGCGCGGCACCCAGCAGAGGGCCCTCCGAGCCCAGCCGGGACACCGCGACCGGGCAGGCCGGGCCCGCCGTACGGCGGTCCAGCTCGGATTCCAGGGACGGCAGCAGCCAGGGCGCCAGCGCGGCGAGCGCACCGCCGAGCACCACGCTCTCGGGGTCGAGCAGATTCACCGCACCGGTCAGCGCGACACCGAGCGCGGTCCCCGCGTCACGCAGCGCACGCCGTACGTCCGCGTCGCCGGCGGCCGCCCGCTCCGCGAGCAGCCCGACCCGGTCCGCGCCCGGCCCCAGTCCGGCCGCGCGCAGCACCGCCTCCTCGCCCGCGTACTGCTCCAGGCATCCTCGCGACCCGCACGGGCACTCCGGTCCGTCCGGCCGGACCGGCACGTGGCCCAGTTCACCGGCGAAGCCGCGGGTCCCGTGCAGCAGACCCCCGTCCACCACCACCGCCGCGCCGATCCCGATCTCGGCCGAGACGTGCAGGAAGTCGCGCGGTGTGCCCTCACCGAGCCACAGTTCGGCGAGCGCGCCGAAGTTGGCCTCGTTGCCGACGCTCAGCGGGAACGGAACGTCGAGCAGGCCTGTGAGGTCGGTGTCGCGCCAGTCGAGGTTCGGCGCGCGCACGACGGTACGGGCGTCCCGCGCCACCAGACCCGGCACGGCGACGGCCAGACCGGCGGGCCACAACCCCGCCCGTTCTGCCTCAGCGACGACCCCGCGCACCAGTTCGCGCAGTTCGTCGACGACCGGCTGGACTGCGCGGCCCCGGTTCGTGCCGTGCCGCGTCGCCGTGGACCGCACCTCGCCGCGCAGGTCGACCGCGCAGACGGCGAGATGGTCGACGCCGACCTCCGCGCCGATCCCCGCCGGACCGCGGCCGCTGACGGCGAGCGCCGACCCGGGTCGGCCCACCCGGCCCGGCCGTTCGGGGCCGAGTTCCTCCAGCAGCCCGGTCCGGATCAGCTCCTCGACGAGGGTGGACACCGCGGCGCGCGTCAGCCCGATCCGGGACGCGACAGCCGCTCGGGACAGCGTGCCCGCGGCGCTCACGGTGTGCATCACCCGGGCGAGATTGCGGCGGCGCATGCCCTGCTGGGTGTCGGGCAGGGCACGTCCGGCGCCGGCCGGCCGTGCCTTGTGCAGCGGTGCGGTCATGCCTCCGTCAGTCCTCAGTGCGCCTCGGGCCGCCGCTGCAGCAGCGGGGCCGCGTCGGAGAGTACCCCGCTGATCCTCGCCAGGGTCTCGCCGTCCCGCTCCAGGGCGTCCAGGACCGGCCCGCGCGCGGTGTTCCAGCGCCGTGCCACCGCGGCCGGGTCCTCACCGGTCAGCAGTCCGGCGGCCTGCGCGGCGGCACCGAGCGCGACCAGCTCCCTGGCCTCGGGCACCTGCACGGGGCGTCCCGACAGCCGTCGTACGGTCTGCTGCCAGGCGGCGCCCCGGGCGCCGCCGCCGATCAGCAGCAGCGGGGCCGAGCGGTCGGCGTCCTCGTCCAGGACCAGGTCGAGTGCGCCGAGCAGGGCGTGGACGGCACCGTCGTACGCGGCCTGGAGGAGCTGGCCCCCGGTCGTGTCGTGGCGCAGACCGTGCAGCACACCGGAGGCGTTCGGGAGGTTGGGGGTGCGCTCGCCGTCCAGGTAGGGCAGGAGCGTGAGGCCGGTGGCGGGTTCCACGGCCTCCCGGTCCAGGCCCAGCAGGGTCGCCAGGCGGTCCACGGCGAGCGTGCAGTTCAGGGTGCAGGCCAGCGGCAGCCAGTCGCCGTGCGCGTCGGCGAATCCCGCCACCGTGCCCGTCGGGTCCGCCGGGCGCCGCCGGGACACGGCGTACACCGTGCCCGACGTGCCGAGGCTCAGCACCGGTGAGCCGGGACGCAGCCCGAGGCCGAGCGCCGCGGCGGCGTTGTCACCGGTACCGGAGGCGACCAGGGTGCCCTTGGAGAACGGCAGGTCGTGGCTGTCGCGCACGGTGCCCGCGACCTCGCCGGGCCGCACCACGCGCGGGAGCATCGCCGCGTCCAGGCCCACGTGCGCCAGGATCTCGGCGTCGTACGCCTCCGTCCCCGACGCCCACCAGCCGGTGCCCGAGGCGTCACCGCGGTCGGTGGTGCCCTCGCCCGTGAGCCGTTCCGTGAGGTAGTCGTGGGGGAGGCGTACGGCCCTGGTGGCCCGGACGGACTCCGGTTCGTTCTCGGCCAGCCAGGCCCACTTCGTGACCGTGAAGGAAGCGGTCGGCACGGAGCCCGTGCGCTCCGCCCAGAACTTCGCCCCGCCCCGTTCCCCGGTCAGCCGGCGGGCCTGCGGCGCCGAGCGCACGTCGTTCCACAGCAGGGCCGGACGCACCGGATCGCCCCGCCCGTCCAGGGTGACCAGGCCGTGCTGCTGTCCGCCGACGGACACCGCCGCCGCCTCGCGCGCGGGGTCGCCGCACTGGGCGAGCGCCTCGCACAGGGCCTCCCACCACTGACGGGGGTCGCTCTCGCGGCCCGCGCCCGAGGACACGGTGTGCGGTGCCTGGCCGCTCGCGACGACCTGTCCCGTCGACGCGTCGACGACCAGGGCCTTGGTGGACTGGGTGGACGTGTCCACGCCGACGACGAGCGGACCCTCGGCTGCTGACATCGGGCTCTCCCTTATGCGGCTGTGCGGCATCTGACCTGCTGTTTCGAGGGTGCCCGAGGAGTTGCGACCCGGACCACACCCCCTTTGGGGACATCTTGTCCCTTCCCAGGGACGCGTGCGCATACTAATTTGTAAAGCGCCATGACGAAATAGTTCTGGCGAGCCGCAGCCAGCGAGCAAGGAGCCGAGGCATGAGCTACCAGCCCACCCCCGAGGACAGGTTCACCTTCGGCCTGTGGACCGTCGGCTGGCAGGGACGGGACCCCTTCGGCGACGCCACCCGCCGCGCGCTCGACCCCGTCGAAACGGTGCAGCGCCTGGCCGAGCTCGGCGCCCACGGTGTCACCTTCCACGACGACGACCTGATCCCCTTCGGATCCTCGGACACCGAGCGTGAGGCGCACGTCAAACGCTTCCGCGAGGCCCTCGACGCGACCGGCATGAAGGTGCCGATGGCCACCACCAACCTCTTCACGCACCCCGTCTTCAAGGACGGCGGATTCACGGCCAACGACCGCGACGTGCGCCGCTACGCCCTGCGCAAGACGATCCGCAACATCGACCTCGCGGCCGAACTCGGCGCGCAGACCTACGTCGCCTGGGGCGGGCGAGAGGGCGCCGAGTCGGGCGGGGCCAAGGACGTCCGTGTGGCACTCGACCGCATGAAGGAGGCGTTCGACCTCCTCGGCGAGTACGTCACCTCGCAGGGCTACGACCTGCGCTTCGCGATCGAGCCCAAGCCGAACGAGCCGCGTGGCGACATCCTCCTGCCCACGGTCGGCCACGCGCTCGCGTTCATCGAGCGTCTGGAGCGCCCCGAGCTGTACGGCGTCAACCCGGAGGTCGGCCACGAGCAGATGGCCGGGCTCAACTTCCCGCACGGCATCGCGCAGGCCCTGTGGGCGGGCAAGCTGTTCCACATCGACCTCAACGGCCAGTCCGGCATCAAGTACGACCAGGACCTGCGCTTCGGCGCCGGAGACCTGCGCGCCGCCTTCTGGCTCGTCGACCTCCTGGAGGGCGCCGGCTACACCGGGCCCCGCCACTTCGACTTCAAGCCGCCGCGGACCGAGGACCTGGACGGGGTGTGGGCGTCGGCCGCAGGCTGCATGCGCAACTACCTCATCCTGAAGGAGCGTTCGGCGGCATTCCGCGCCGACCCGGAGGTCCGGGAGGCCCTGACCGCGTCACGGCTCGACCAGTTGGCGCAGCCGACCGCCGCCGACGGCCTCAAGGCGCTGCTCGCGGACCGCTCCGCCTTCGAGGACTTCGACATCGAAGCGGCCGGCGCGCGCGGGATGGCCTTCGAGCGCCTCGATCAGCTGGCGATGGACCACCTCCTGGGTGCCCGTGGCTGAGACCACGCGCGCGCGTGCCGACGTGTGGGCGGGCGTGACCTGAGGCACGGAGGGCACCGTCGAGACCGGGGGACTGACGGCACCGTGTGCGACCTGACCGGGTCGTGGGCGGTGCCGTTCCCGGTGCGCGCGCTCCTGACGCGGGGGAGTGCGCGAAGCCCGCGCGCGGGGCGCCTCGAATGTTCCGGAACCGTGCGGTCCATGCCGCGGTGCCGTATCAACTTCCGCACGGGGGTCGCGGTCCGGCGCGTCCGAGGTGATCCTTGACGCCATGGCCATGCCGCCCGTACCGCCTCAGCCGCCAGGACCCCCGGGTGACACACCTCCTGCGGGCAGCGGCTTCGGAACACCTACCGGGGGCCACGGCTCCCCGACCGGCGGGTACGGCTCGCCACCCGGGGGCCACGGACAGCCTCCCGGGGACAACGGCCCGCCCGCGTACGGCGGCTGGCCGCCCGGGGAGGGCGACGGCGGGCCGGGCAGGCGTCGCAGCCCCCTTGTCGTCCTGGTCGTCGCGATCGTCGCACTCGTGACCGTCGTGGCGGTGGTCCTGATCCTGACCGGCGGTGACGACTCGCCCGATGAGAAGACTCCGGGTGGCTCCGGCACCAGCGGGACACCCGGGCCCTCCCTGAACATCCCGACGGAACTGCCCGGCAAGCCGCCGACCTCGCTTCCGTCCGGCTTCCCCACCGGCCTTCCGTCCGGCTTCCCCACGGATCTTCCCTCCGGATTCCCGACGGACCTGCCCAGTGGCTTCCCGACCAACCTGCCGAGCGGCCTGGAGTCGCTGCTGCCTTCCCTGGACGGCGAGTTGCCCTAGCGGACAGCGGACAGCCGACAGATGGCAGAAGGCAGAAGGCAGAGGGCTGACGGGCGGCACGCGCACGCGTACCGCCCGTCAGCCGGTGGGTGTTGTCGTGCTCAGATGCCGTGCGGCAGGCGCACGTACGTCACCGACGTCTCGATACCGCTGTCGACGAGCCGCCCCTGTGCGTCGAAGGCACCCGTACCGTCCGTCATCCCGAAGTCGTTGTCATTGATCAGCGCGAAGGTGTCGCGGTCCACGCGCGCGATGCCCTCGATCTTTCCGGGGACTCCGGGGACCTTGCCCAGGTCCACCACCAGGCGCTTGGCCAGCACCGGCACCCCGGAGGCGGCCGGATCGTCGAGCTGCTCCAGCGAGGGCGATGTCGTGGTGTCGTCCCAGGCACTGCCGAGGATGTTCGCGCGGCGGTCCAGGCGCACCAACTGGAGCCGGGCCGTCCTGTCCGTGCGCTCCTCGACGAGCAGCCTGTCCCCGCCCACGGCCACCACCGACGAGATTTTCAGCTCCGAGGTGTCGTCCTCACCCGGGTCGACCACGCCCACCGGGTCGAAGCGGTACGCGAATTCGGCGGTGACCGCCTTCTTCTTCGGCGAGAACCGCAGCAGCCGCGTCGTACGCGAGGCTTCCCCGGCGTCGGTGTCCGGCAGCGACAACGGGCTCTGTACGGCGATGGCCAGATCGCCTCCGGGCAGCTGCGCCAGCCCTTCGAACCCGCGATTGATCTTGCGCTGCAACAGAACGGACGGCAGCGCCTCCACCACCGGATAGTCCGTACCCTTGAGGCCCAGCCCCTTGGGGACGTACCGCGTGAGCACCTTCCCGCGCGCGGAGACGCGCACGAGGGAGGGCCCGTACTCGTCGGTGAGCCAGAAACTGCCGTCCGGCGACCGCACGATGCCCTCGGTGTCCAGTCCGTTGGGGTTGTACGCCAGCGGAGTCCGGGCGTCGTACGAGTACGGCGCCTCGTCACGCTGCTGGTTCGACAGTCCGGTGACCGGCCTGCCGGACGCGGTCGTGACCGGGATCGCGTCGAGCACCTTCACGCTGCCGCCCGCCAGACGGATCTTGACGATCGCCGGATCGAAACCCGGCACGGGGAACGTCCGCCGCTTCGTGCCGTCGACCTTGATCTGACCGTTCGGGCCGCGGTCGGTGACCGTCCAGAACTCGTCCTTGCGGCCCGCCGGGTAGATGTCGCTGCCGATGCCGCCCAGGTCGACGCCCCGGTCGTCGCTCACAGTGCCGGGCAGCAGGCCGTTGCTGAAGGCGCCGAGCGGAATGTCGCCGAGCGTCGCCGTCCTTACGACCTCGGCGCTGCCATGCCGGTCACCACCGCCGTGCGACCCCCCGGCACCGGCGGCCGGTCCCGCGGCCGCCAGTGCCGCGATCACGGCAAGGGGTACACCGCCTGCTACGAAACGGTGGACGCGGCGCCGGCCTGTGGCGTGCGGGGACATGCGGGCCTCCTGAGGGACCAAGTTCGCTGACAGCGGTCAGGCTTGGAGTCCTCGTGGAACGCCCCGCGGCCACCAGGTGAACGGCGGCGGGCGGGACGGCGTCCGCTCGTGGCGGCCCCGCCCTGCAGGCCCGACGTGGCCTCCTGCGGGCCATCGGCGACGAGGCAGACGGGGGCGGGGCATCCCAGGGTGCCTCGCGGCGACGTTCCCTTCGACGTCCGCTCTCAGGCCCGCCCCAGCCGTACCCGGTGTCCGGTCCGCGCGGCTTCGCGGTGCTCGGGTGCCGTGAGTCGCAGCGGCGTCACGCCCTCGACCGGCACCGCGTGGGCTTCCGGGGGCATGGCCGCCGCGAGGGCGCGTAGGCGTTCGACGCCATCGGGCTGCAAGGGACCCGCGCGCCAGGCGCCGTGACCCTCCGGTGAGAGACCGGGCAGCAGCAGCCCGCGCGCGGTGAGTCGCAGGGCCAGGGCGGCGGCCGTGCCCCAGAGGACGGCGGCCCGGGACGACGCGGTGTCCCGGCGGGCGCGCACCAGCAGGGGCACGGCCGCCCGCACCGGCGGCAGGACGGCCGGCACCCGAGCCGGCTCGACCCCGGCGGGGCCGGGCAACACCACGGTCAGCTCCTCCACGGAGCCCGACGCGACGGACGGAACCGCACCGCGCTCGGCGCGCCAGAAGGCGATCCGGCGGGTCCGCGTGGGGTCACCGGGCACGAAGGCGGCACTGCAGGAGGTCAGTTCGGAGGTCTCGGTCTGTCGTCTTGGGAAGCCTCGGCACGAGGGCGCAGCGCTCCTCACATGTGACTACTCGGGGTCGGAGTCGCCGGGAGTGCAGCGTCCGGTCGAGCGGCCCGGCGTGGTCGATGCGTGAAGTGGGTCACCGGGGCGCGCTTGTGGGTACCCCCCTGAGTGCAGGGCCCGGCGGCATCCGTGATCGACGGACGTCGCCGGACCGCCGACGCCGATCCGGGCCTCCGGATCAGATCCGGACCTCGGAGCCGAAACCTCGGAGTCGAACCGGAGCCCCAGCATTCCTTGGCACTCCGGACCCGGCGCGGCTCCGGACCCGGCACGGTTCAGGGGGGCTGGGACCAGTAGGGGGCCCGCGCCGAGGACCTCAGGGTCGTCTCAGGGTCGCGATCCGGAACCGTCGGACGCCCGAACCCGTTTTCAGGGCAGAGAGCGGCAGTGGCCGCGAAGGAGGCGACGCACATGTCGAAGAACGCGAAGATCGCCGCGGGGGGTGTGGCGGCCGGTCTCATCCTGTTGATCTGGCTGCCCTGGTGGGCGGCTCTCCTGATAGTCCTGGGAGTGCCGGCCGCCGCCTACCTCACGCTCGACCCGTCCCAGCGGCGCCGCCTGCGCCGTGTCCACCGCAAGGAGATCGGTCGCTGACGGTCATCCGGCCGCCCGCGCGGCCGGCGTGGCCAGCGGGCAGGAGTTGACCACGTCGCCGTTCGCGGGCCTGCCGACCGTGCGGTCCGCGGGCGGTCGGACGCCCCGCTCCACCCAGGAGACCAGTGTGTCGAAGGCCGACCGGTAGCAGGGCAGGATCGGACGCAGCCGGTCCGGATACGTGTCGTAGAGCCCGTCGACATGCGTCCCGCCCGCGACCGTGAAGTAGCTGTGCAGCGCGCCCCGTCCGCTCGCGTCGATCATGCGCGCGTACATGTCGGAATCGGCGCTCTTCGGCAGCAGCGCGTCCAGGTCGCCGTGCAGCGTGATCAACGGCTTCCCGATGCGTCCGGTCAGGGCCACACGGGCCACGGCGCGGCGGACGGAGGCGGGCCGCGCGCTGTAGTCGTACGACGCGTCGGAGGCGCAGGGTGCCAGGATCTGTTCCGGGGTGCTCCCGGCGGACGCTCCGGGACACCTGGGGTCGTAGGCCGGATCGAACTCGGCGCGGTAGATCTTCTGCGTGACACCCCAGTACGCCTGCTCGTGGTACGGCCACAGGAACTCGGAGCCGCGCGCGAAGCCGACGGAGTACAGGTCCTCGTCCCGCGCGGTGCCCAGCATCCGGGCTACAGCGGTGGGCAGGGAGGTGAGCAGGTTCGGGCCGGACGCGGTCCACAGCGCGCCCTCCCAGTCCACGCCGCCGTCGTACAGCTCGGGGTGGTTCTCGAGCTGCCAGCGGGTGAGGTAGCCGCCGTTGGAGATCCCGGTCATGTAGGTCCGCCGGGGGGCCTGCCCGTACCGCTGGGCGACCGCCTTGCGCGCGGCCCGGGTGAGCTGGGTGGTCCGTGTGTTCCATTCGGAGACCGCGTCACCGGGCCGCTTGCCGTCCCGGTAGAAGTCCGGCCCGTTGTTGCCCTTGTCGGTAGCCGCGTAGGCGTACCCCCGCGCGAGCACCTGATCGGAGATCGCCTTGTCCGTCGCGTACTGCTTGCGGGTCCCCGGTGCCCCGGTCACCACCAGGCCGCCGTTCCAGCGGTCGGGCAGCCTGATCACGAACTGCGCGTCGTGACGCCGGCCGTTCGTGTTGTTGAAGCGGGAGGAGTCGGGGAAGTAGCCGTCGACCTGGATGCCGGGGACTCCGGAGGGCGTCAGGGTGCCGCGTGCCGTCAGCCCGGCCTGGTCGGCCATGTCCGTGTACCGGGTGCCGGCGAGGCCCGTGGTCGTCAGATCGGGCAGACAGGCGCTCTCCTGGAAGGCGGCGTCCGGAACCCGTACGCGCTCCTGGCGCGCGCAGTGCCCCTGGACGCCGCCGGCTGCCGCGGCGGGGACCGGACCGCCCAGCGCGGTGGCCAGCAGGGTGGCGGCGAGGAAGGGGACGGCTCGGATCGGACGCATGACGTGCCTCCTGGCAGAGAGCTGCGGAGCGCAGACGAGAGGGCGGGGCCGGGCAGGGCTGCCTCATGGTGCGGTCCGCGAGTCGCGGCATCCATGGGTTGGGGACACATGGAACGCATCCGCCAGGTGGGGCCTGGCTACAGGAGTGCCGACGACAGGGGGTGCGACCGCAGAGGTGCCGATGGGCATTCCCGTGGGCAGGCCAAGCGGCCATGCCGACACGTCCGCAAGTCGACACCCGCCCGTGTCGACGCGAACTCACGGCGAGGCTTCCTCGGGGGCGGCCCGACATCCCCGGCCGTCGCACGGCACACGGGGTGGCGGACACCAGACGGGGGACGGCGGGCGCCGGGACCTGGGGTGGCGCCCACCGGCACACGCCCCCGCCGTGACCGGCATGCCCGCCCTCGGGGTCGATGCGCCTGGCCGGGGGCATCCGGGGACGCGCGTGGCTCAGGTGGGGCGTACGGCCAACTTGTCGAGTGCTTCGAGCAGTCCGGGCAGCTCCGGACCGCGGCCCACCGGCAGGACCTCGCCCGGCTCGTCGTCCAGCAGCACGAACGCGATGTCGTCGGTCCTCGCCACCAGCGACCAGCCGGGACCGTCCGCCCGCAGAGTCCGGGCGTCGCCGGAGGCGAACGAGGAGCGGACCCGGCCGAGGGGCGGCGGGGAGTCCACGTACGCCCGTGCCTCGGCGAGAACGCGCCGGACACCGAGGTGGCCGCCGTGGTTCCCGCCCGTCTCGCCCCCGCTGTCGGCGGTCCGTCCGTCGTCGTCCGGGTCTGCACCGGTCTCCTGGGCGGCGTCTTCCGATGCCGCGAACTCGGCGTCGTCTATCTGCTCGCGCCACGTCGCCCACTGCAACGCGATCTCGTCGGCGCCCAGGCGCCGCTGGGCCGGACCCCATACGCTCGTGTCCGGGGGCGTCAGCGGCGGGCCGTCGGCGATCTCGGGCTCGGGATCGTGCGGTGCCGGCACATGGGGGGCGGCGACGGCGACCGCCAGCGGCCAGCCCGGCAGCGCGGCCACGACCGTGCGCTCGTCCGGCGACAGGTCGTACTCCATGCCGCAGTCCCAGGAGGCGATGGCAACAGCGACCAGGGAGACATCGTCGATGACGACCGTCCAGCGCGCGCCGTCGCCGTCCTGGCCGAGGACCAGGCCGTAGCCGTCGGCGAGCGGCGCCAGACCGAGTTCGGCACAGGCTTCCGGATAGTCGTCGCCCAGCACGCTCGGGAACTTCGCCGGCGTCAGCAGTACCGCAGTGAGCACGTAGAGCGCGTCGTCCGCGGCGGCGACGGTCTCCTCGTCCGTCCCGGCCATCCCAGCCTCCCCATCAGTTCGTCCACCGGCGCGCACCCTAGTGCGCCTCCGAGCCGCTTGTCACGACTCCCAGACACACCCGGAGCTGCCGGTTTCCGGCAGGACAGGGGCGAATCGACCGCTGTTGACGGCGTTGTCATGCTGCCGGAAGCCCGAGGAGCTCCCGCGCGACGGTCTGCGGCGACTCGCCGCGCTGTCGGGCGAGCACGAGGACGGCCCGGCACGCCAGTTCACTCACCCCGAACGACAGCGCCTCCGGCGACACCCAGCCGGCTGCCTCGTCGAGCGTGTCCTGGTCGTCCGCGGCACGCGCCGCCACGTACACGGCCGCGGCCTCGAACAGATTGTGCGGGCGCTCGTTCCCGGCGGCCTCCTGCTCCGTGCGCAAGGAGCGGACAGCGGTCGTGCACCATCGTCGAATCCTGCCCCACATGCGGAACATCCTCCCTGGGCGGTCCGTCGGCCGAACGCCCTTCTCCTCTCCCTCACCGTAGAGTTGGAGTTCTGACGGCAAAAGGGGGACCTCGTGGCGAGGCGCTGCGAGAGACTCGGAGAGATCCGCCTGTGAGGAGTTCGAGGCGTGCCTCAGGTGCCTACGAGGCACGCCCACTTCCGCTGGGACGAGGGGGCGGCGCGTGTCCGACGCGGCTCCGGACCGCATGGCCTCCTGGTACCCTGCACCTCTGGCACCCCTGCTGCGCACCGTCACGCGCGCTGCTCGGCACCCGCCCGCCTTCGGTCCTGGCGGGTGTCCCGTCCGGCACGCGCGCGGGGCCGCCACCGAGTGAACGGTATCCTGCCGCGCGCCGTCCGGACGCCGTCAGGACTCCCGCACCCCCAGCGCGAGGAAACGGTCGTCCGCGTCGGTGTACGACGTCAGCCGCCACCCGGAACCGGCCAGCAGCGGACCGAGGTTGTCTTCGGCACGCAGGTCGTCCGAGGTGATCCGCCGGCCCTGGCGTGCCGCGAGCGCCGCCCTGCCGATCGGGTGGAACAGGGCGAGGGTTCCGCCGCTTCGCACCACGCGTGCCAACTCCCGCAAGTTCTCCACGGGATGGGGGAGGTGCGCGATGAGCCCAGCCGCGAACACGGCGTCCAGGGACTCCGAGCGCAGCGGGAGCGCGGCCACGTCGGCGAGCAGCAACTGCCCGTCGCGGTCGCGGCCGGCCCGCGCGGCGGCCTCCAGCATGGCCGGCGTCAGATCCGCTCCGAGGACACGCCCCGCCTGCCCGACGGCCGCACGTAGTGGAGTCAACGCGCGCCCCGTGCCGCACCCCGCGTCCAGGACACGGGCTCCCTCGCGCAGCCCCAGTTCGGCGACCGCCGCGGCGTAGGCGGGGCCGTCGTCGGGAAAGCGCCTGTCCCAGTCGGCGGCACGCGCGCCGAAGAACTCCTGCACATGTGTGTGGTCGTCGCTCATGCCCCGCATGATCCCTCACCGACACGGATCACATCGCGGTACACGTTCGCGCGAGATCCGGTCACGCCCGTGCATCTGCACGCCGAATCCCCGCAGGCGGACGCACGCGGCGGAATCCCCCCGGCGTGCGCCTGGATCTGAAAGCCCTCGTCGCACTGGACACGGACGCCGTTTCAGAAGCAGCCGGTCCCGTACGGCACCCGGTCGCGCGCCCGCACGGGCACAGAACGGGAACGAGCCGGTCACCACGGGCAAAAAGCGATCCAACCATGCGACGGGCAGACGCAGTTGCCATGATGCACCCTTCGCACGCGACGTCGACCGATGCCGGCACTCCAGAGAGAAGTGATCGATGGTCCACGAGCACTCCGAAGCCCTCGACGACGAGTCGACCGCCCTGGCACTGAAGATCCTGGTGGCCGGCGGCTTCGGCGTCGGCAAGACCACGCTGGTCGGGGCGGTCAGCGAGATCAGGCCGCTGCGCACCGAGGAACTGCTCAGTGAAGCCGGCCGGTCGGTGGACGACGTCGCAGGCGTCGACCGCAAGCCCACCACCACGGTGGCCATGGACTTCGGGCGCATCACCATCCGCGCGGGACTGTCCCTGTACCTCTTCGGCACCCCGGGCCAGGACCGCTTCTGGTTCGTGTGGGACGAGCTGTCCCAAGGGGCGCTCGGGGCGGTGGTCCTCGCCGACACTCGGCGTCTGGCGGACTGCTTCCCCGCCGTGGACTACTTCGAGCACAGGCGCATCCCATTCGTGGTGGCCGTCAACTGCTTCACGGACGCCCGCACCTTCGGCGCCCACGACGTGGCACGCGCCCTGGACCTGGACCGCGGCACGCCCGTGGTGCTGTGCGACGCCCGCGACACCGCCTCCGGCAGGGAGGTGCTGATCCGGCTCGTCGAGTACGCCGGGCGGGTGCACACCGCCCGGCTCCTCGACTCAGTGAGCTGACTCCTCCTCAGCAACCCCACGCCACCTCGGCACGCGCGGCGGCGGACGTCGTCAGTCGGCGACGTCCGCCTCGGCCAGCACCTTGTCGATCCGGACACGGACGAGGAGCTCTCCCGGGACGCCGTTGCGGGCCCCGAACTCCTCGGCGCGATCCTCACCCATGTACCGCGCGCCGATGCGCCCGGCCCAGTGCCTCAGCTCGTCCAGATCCTCCGAGACGCGGGCATGGCCCCGCAGCACCACGAAGGAGTACGGCGGCCGGTCGTCGTCCACGCACAGCGCCACCCGGCCGTCCCGGACCAGATTGCGGCCCTTCACCGACGACGCCCCGGTGTTGAACACCAAGTCGTCGCCGTCGAGTACGAACCAGATCGGAGCCACATGCGGCGCGCCGTCCGCGCGCACGGTCGACAGCTTTGCGGTGCGTGTGCCGTGTGAGACGAACGCCCGCCATTCCTCATCGGTCATCTTCTTCGCCATGCCCCCATCCTCCTTGCCCGCGGCCCGGATCGTCGGGAAGGGTGGCGATGAGTCCTCCGGTGCGGGGGGAGACATCTACACGGGGAGACCGCGACATGGCGCAGAACCAGAAGCTGGGCTGGCTCCTGGACGACCTGACCAAACGTGTCGACCATGTACGGCACGCCCTGGTGCTGTCCAACGACGGTCTGGTGACCGGCGCCAGCTCGGGACTGCGGCGCGAGGACGCCGAGCATCTGGCCGCCGTCTCGTCCGGACTGCACAGCCTCGCCAAGGGCTCGGGACGGCACTTCGGCGCCGGCGGAGTGCGCCAGACGATGATCGAGTTCGACGAGGCCGTCCTGTTCGTCACCGCGGCCGGCTCGGGAAGCTGCCTGTGCGTGCTCAGCGGCGCGCAGGCCGACATCGGCCAGATCGGCTACGAGATGACCCTCCTGGTCAACCGGGTCGGCGAACACCTCGACGTGGACGCGCGGCAGCCCGAGCGGCCACCGCTCACAGATCTCTGAGCTGCGGATTCGTCATCCCCGTGGAGTTATCCACAGGCCCGCCGCGGAGTCGGCCGATGCGGCTACGGTTCTGTCACGGCGCACGCACCGAGCGTGAGCAGCGGAACCTCACGGGGGAGATCGGTCATGACGGGCGACACCATCACAGCACACCGGCTCGCGATGACACCGAGCCGCGCGGCGCGGGAACTGGGGCTGAGGCGGGCGGAGTTGGACCTCGCCGTCCACCTCGGCCTCGTGCGGACCGTCCCGGACGAGGGAGGGGGCGGCCGACGCGTACAGCGCTCCGAGATCGAGCGGGTGAGCACGGGCGCGGGGTTTCCGGACACCCTCCGCGAGCGCGTCGAGGTGGTGGGGACGACACAGGCCGCGGGCCTGGTCGGGGTGCCCGTCGGCAGGTTCACACGCCTGGCACGGCTGGGCCTCGTGGCCCCGACGAGGTGGTACCTGAACCGCTACCGGGCCGTGGTCTGGCTGTATCTGGCCGATGAGCTGCGCAGGTTCGCCGCCGACGACAAGAACGCCCACCTCTTGCGGGCCCGCCGCATGCCGGAGAGCCTGCGCGCGATGCTGGACGCGGGAGTGGATCTGCGGTCACGCAACTGGCGCGGTCGCCAGCGGGGATTCCTGCTCCGCCTGGCCGACGATCCGTGGCAGCGAGCGGCCGCGTCGGCCGCCTTCCTCGATCCCGCCGACATCGATGAGATCGTGCCCGACGCTCACGAGCGCGCTCACCTGCACCGTCTGCGGCCCGCTCCGCCGTACTCCGGAGCGCCGGGTTCGCCGTCTGCCCTCGTCGCCGAAAGGATCATGACGGCTCAGGACGCCGACGAGGTCGGCCTGCTCCGGGCGGAGGTGACCGCACTGCTGCGCGAGACGCGACGGAGCCGACCGGTACCGAGTTCCACGACGGACGGTCCCCTGGCGGATGGTCCCGCGGCGCGTGGTCTCCCGGTGCACGGTCACTTCGGACACCCCAGTCACACAGGTCACCCTGGACAGCTCGCTCAGTACGGCCACCCCGACCACCTGCGCCGGTCTGCCCGGCCCGATCACCCCGACCACCCCGACCGGCCCGGTCCGTACGGCACGCCCGAGCCGCCGGTCGCCGTGCACCCCGAGGAGCGGGAAGCACCCCGCGGCCTGCTCCGCCTGCTTCGGCGCAGCAGGCACCCGGGTCACAAGGCCCTGAACAGCCCCTCCTGCACGACCGACACCAGCAGTCGGCCCTGCAGGTCGTAGATCCGGCCACGGGCGAGGCCCCGGCCGCCGGTCGCGATCGGTGACTCCTGGTCGTAGAGGAACCACTCGTCCGCGCGGAACGGCCGGTGGAACCACATCGCGTGGTCGAGCGACGCCATGTCGAACCCTCGCGGACCCCACAGGGGCTCGACCGGGATGCGGACGGCGTCCAGGAGCGTCATGTCGCTGGCGTAGGTGAGCGCGCAGGTGTGCACCAGCGGATCGTTCCCCAGCGGCCCGACCGCGCGCATCCACACCGCGCTGCGCGGCTCGGCGTCCTTGGCCTCCTCCTTCGTCCAGCGCAACCGGTCCACGTAGCGGATGTCGAAGGGCTGACGCCGGGCCATCCGCTCCAACTGCTCCGGCAGCGCGCCCAGATGCTCCCTGATCTCGTCCGCCACCGTGGGCAGCGACTCGGGATCCGGGACCTTGCGGGCCGGCGGCAGCTGGTGCTCGAAACCCCCCTGTTCAGGCTTGTGGAAGGAGGCGGTGAGATTGAAGATCGTGCGGCCCTGCTGCACCGCGGTGACCCGGCGGGTCGTGAACGACCTGCCGTCCCGCACCCGTTCGACCTGGTACACGATCGGCACACCCGGCCGTCCCGGGCGCAGGAAGTACGCGTGGAGCGAGTGCACCGGGCGGTCGCCCTCGGTGGTGCGGCCCGCGGCGACCAGCGCCTGCCCGGCCACCTGGCCGCCGAAGACACGCTGCAAGGACTCCTGCGGGCTGCGACCGCGGAAGATGTTGACCTCGATCTGCTCCAGGTCGAGCAGGTCGACGAGGCGCTCGGCGGGGTTCGTCGTCATGAGGGCGATGCTCCCGTGCTCACAGCTGGCCGACGTCGGTCACACGGACCACCGCGCGGCCCTCCGCGTCGGAGGCGGTCAGGTCGATCTCCGCGCTGATGCCCCAGTCGTGGTCGTCGTTCGGGTCGTCGAAGATCTGCCGGACCCGCCACAGATGGTCAGTCGGCACCTCCTCGATGATCAGGAGTTTCGGGCCGCGGGCGTCGGGGCCGGTGCCCAGGTCGTCGTACTCGTCCCAGTACTTGTCCATCGCCTCGCCCCACGCGTCCGCGTCCCAGCCGGCCTCGGCGTCCATCCCGCCCAGCTCCTCGACCTGATCGAGCGCGGCGAGTTCGACGCGGCGGAACAGGGCGTTGCGGACCAGGACCCGGAAGGCGCGCGCGTTGGCGGTGACGGGCTTGACCTCGTCGGCCTTCTCCTGGGCCTCTTCCGCGGTCATCTCCTCCGGGTTGGCGAGCTGCTCCCACTCGTCGAGCAGGCTGGAGTCGACCTGGCGCACCATCTCGCCGAGCCACTCGATCAGATCCTCGAGGTCCTCGGACTTCAGGTCGTCGGGGATGTTGTGGTCGAGCGTCTTGTAGGCGCTGGCGAGGTAGCGCAGCACGATGCCCTCGGTGCGGGCCAGCTCGTAGTGCGACACCAACTCCGTGAAGGACATCGCCCGTTCGTACATGTCGCGGATGACGGATTTCGGGGAGAGCGGGTGGTCGCCGACCCAGGGATGGCTCTTGCGGTAGGTGTTGTACGCGTGGAAGAGCAGCTCCTCCAGCGGCTTCGGGTAGGTGATGTCCTGGAGGCGTTCCATGCGCTCCTCGTACTCCACGCCGTCCGCCTTCATCGCGGCTACCGCCTCACCCTTCGCCTTGTTCTGCTGGGCGACGAGGATCTGCCGCGGATCGTCGAGCGTGGACTCCACGACGGACACCATGTCGAGCGCGTAGGACGGCGACTCGGGGTCCAGCAGCTCGAACGCGGCCAGCGCGAAGGTGGACAGCGGCTGGTTGAGCGCGAAGTCCTGCTGGAGGTCGACCGTCAGACGGACGATCCGGCCGGTGGCGTCCGGTTCTTCGAGCTTCTCGACGATGCCGCCGTCCAGCAGCGAGCGGTAGATGGCGATCGCGCGCCGGATGTGCCGCAGCTGCTGCTTGCGCGGCTCGTGGTTGTCCTCCAGCAGGTGCCGCATCGCCTCGAAGGCGTTGCCCGGCCGGGCGATCACGGACAGCAGCATGGTGTGCGTCACGCGGAAGCGGGAGGTCAGCGGCTCGGGTTCGGAGGAGATCAGCTTGTCGAAGGTGCTCTCCGACCAGGCGACGAAGCCCTCCGGAGCCTTCTTGCGGACGACCTTGCGGCGCTTCTTCGGGTCGTCGCCGGCCTTGGCGAGGGCCTTCTCGTTCTCGACGACGTGCTCCGGCGCCTGAGCCACCACGAAGCCCGCCGTGTCGAAACCGGCCCGCCCGGCGCGGCCCGCGATCTGGTGGAACTCCCGGGCGCGCAGCGTACGCACCCGGCTGCCGTCGTACTTGGTGAGGGCGGTGAACAGCACCGTGCGGATCGGCACGTTGACGCCGACGCCGAGGGTGTCGGTGCCGCAGATGACCTTCAGCAGACCGGCCTGCGCGAGCTTCTCCACCAGCCGCCGGTACTTGGGCAGCATGCCGGCGTGGTGGACGCCGATGCCGTGGCGGACGTAACGGGACAGGTTGCGCCCGAACTTGGTGGTGAAGCGGAAGTTGCCGATCAGCTCGGCGATCTGGTCCTTCTCCTCGCGCGAGCACATGTTGATGCTCATCAGCGCCTGCGCCCGCTCCACGGCCTGCGCCTGCGTGAAGTGCACGATGTAGACCGGCGCCTGCCTGGTGTCGAGGAGTTCCGTCAGGGTCTCGGTGAGCGGGGTGAGACGGTACTCGTAGGAGAGCGGGACGGGGCGGGTCGCCGAACGGACCACCGACGTCGGGCGGCCGGTGCGCCGGGTCAGGTCCTCCTCGAACATCGAGACGTCGCCGAGGGTGGCCGACATCAGGATGAACTGCGCCTGCGGCAGCTCCAGGATCGGGATCTGCCAGGCCCAACCGCGATCCCCCTCCGCGTAGAAGTGGAACTCGTCCATGACGACCTGGCCGACGTCCGCGCCCTTGCCGTCCCGCAGCGCGATCGACGCCAGCACCTCGGCGGTGCAGCAGATCACGGGGGCGTCGGCGTTGACGGAGGCGTCGCCGGTCAGCATCCCCACGTTCTCGGTGCCGAACATCTTGCACAGCTCGAAGAACTTCTCCGAGACGAGGGCCTTGATCGGCGCGGTGTAGAAGGTGACCTCGTCCCGGGCCAGCGCCGCGAAGTGGGCGCCCGCGGCGATCATGCTCTTGCCGGACCCGGTCGGTGTCGACACGATCACGTTCGCGCCGGAGACCACCTCGATCAGGGCCTCTTCCTGATGGGGGTAGAGCGTGAGCCCACGCTCCGTGGCCCACGACTCGAAAGCTTCGTAGAGGGCGTCGGGGTCGGCGTTCGGCGGCAGCTGGTCGATGAGGGTCACCCACCCATCTTGCCTGCACCGGGCCCTGACCGGGGAATCGGCTGCGGGCACGAAGATCGCGAACGCTACGCTGTGACGCCGACGGCACGTCGGCGAACCCGGTCAACTGGACAGCGGCACACGAGGAATGGGACAGGCAGCGGCGATGATGGGACCAGCACACTCACTGTCGGGGGCCGCCGCCTGGCTCGGCGTCGGAGCGGCGGCCGCCGCGGCCGGGAAGGGGATGCCCTGGCCGGTACTCCTCGTCGGAGCGCTGGTCTGCGCCGGGGCGGCCCTCGCCCCGGACCTCGACCACAAAGCGGCCACGATCTCCCGGTCCTTCGGACCCCTGTCCCGCTGGCTGTGCGAGATCGTGGACAAGCTGTCGTACGCCGTCTACAAGGGCACGAAGAAGCCGGCCGACCCGCGCCGCTCCGGCGGGCACCGCACCCTCACCCACACCTGGCTGTGGGCGGTTCTGATCGGCGGCGGCACCTCGGCGCTGGCGATCGCGGGTGGCCGCTGGGCGGTGCTCGCGATCCTCTTCGCACACATGGTGCTGGCGATCGAGGGTCTGCTGTGGCGGGCTGCCCGCGGCTCCAGCAGCGACGTCCTGGTCTGGCTGCTGGCGGCGACCAGCGCGTGGATCCTGGCGGGCGTGCTGGACAAGCCGGGCAACGGCGCGGACTGGCTGTTCACGGCCCCGGGCCAGGAGTACCTGTGGTTGGGGCTGCCGGTGGTCCTGGGAGCCCTCGTGCACGACATCGGGGACGCACTGACCGTGTCCGGCTGCCCGATCCTGTGGCCGATACCCGTGGGGCGCAAGCGCTGGTACCCGTTGGGCCCGCCGAAGTTCATGCGGTTCAGGGCGGGCAGCTGGGTCGAGCTCAAGGTGCTGATGCCGGTGTTCATGCTGCTCGGCGGGGTCGGCGCCGCCGCGGCCCTCAACGTGATCTGAGGGGGCGGGGCGGCCTTCGCCGCGACCGGAGGGGGCGCGGCCGGTATCGGCACTGCTGCTCCTGCGGGCGGCCGCACCCCGGGTCACCTGGCTCTGCGGACCAAGCTGCCGACCCACCCGGCCGACCCGGCGCGCCCGACCCACCCGGCCCGCCCGGCCCGCCCGGCCCGACAGACCGGCCGCCACTGGCGTCCGGGCCGGACGGCCGTTCCTTCGCCGGCGTCTCGCCGGTCCTCGCCCACGGGCCGACCGAGGTCCTGAGCGGCAGCCCACGCGCGGCCCGCGGCCCAGCAGGACCAACGTCCGCCTGGACCGCAGAGCCGGGTGGCCCGGCGCAGGGCCACCGCGCAGTCACGCGAACGACTGGCTGTGCCGGGACACCAGACCGCCGCTCAGCCGTGCCGGCGACCGGCTGTGCCGGGACGCGTTGCCGCCGCTCAGCCGTCCTGGCCGGTTCCGCCGCCGTAGCGGCGCTCGAAGGCGGCGACCCGCCCCTCGGAGTCCACGGTCCGGGCCTTGCCCGTGTAGAAGGGGTGGCTCTCCGAGGAGATCTCGACGTCCACCACCGGGTAGCTCTCGCCGTCGTCCCAGTCGATCGTCTGGTCGCTGGTGGCGGTGGACCTGGTCAGGAAGGCGTAACCGGCGGCGCGGTCGCGGAAGACGACCGCGTGGTAATCGGGGTGCTTGTCCTGCTTCATGCGAACTCCTCGTGGGACGGCGCCGGCGTGGCCGACGGCCTGGGGCCGGGGAACCGGGGCGACACGATGGGAGGGAGCGGCCGGGCAGGGGGCGCGCGGAGGCGCGAAACAGAGCGGCGAGGGCCGATGGCGGCGGAGAGCGGACCGTCAGCCGGACAGCGAGTCCTCGTCGACGATGTGCATGGCGGCCTCCTCGGCGGACGCGGCGGCCCCGTCGATACCGATGTCCATCGCGACGAGCGCGCTCTCCTCGTCCTCATGAGCGCCCTCGTCGGGCGCCACGAGACGGCCGGAACGGCTGTCGCCGACCTCGTTGTCGAGCAGTTCGCCGTCCGTGCCGTCGGCGTCGCCCAGGCCGTCACCGTCCGGGGCGGGCACGTCGGGCACCTCCTCGGCGAGCCGCTGGTCGAGCGTCTCGCCCTGCCTGCGCTCGGCGGCCGTCACGTCGTCGCGCTCCACCGCCCATGGCCGTTCGGGAGGGGACCAGCCGCGGTCCAGGGGGTCGTCGACGCCGTCGTTCTCCAGGGTGTCCTCGACGTCGAGCAGCCCCGTGTCCTCGCGCTGGTCGTCCGCGTCGGGCTGGTAGACGTCGTCACCCCATCCGTCGTCGACGCTGTTCACGGGTACCTCCAGATGGTGGGGAAGGGCCCGAGGTCACCGCGAGGGGCGGCGAGCCGCCGCGACGCGGGGCACAGGCCGCATCCGGTGCGAACCGCGGTCCCCGGATGCTCCCCGAACCGGTGCCGCTTTCCAGCCTTCCACCCCTTTTCCCCCCGGCGCAACGGCACGGGCCGAGTGCGCCGGCCCGAGGCAGGCCGGACACGCCGACGCATCGCCGGGCTTCCCCGGGACCGGACAGGCCCTGACACCGGCTGCGGTCCCCTCGCGACGTGGCGCCCGCGGCGCCGGGCGACGGCGGATGCGCCGGTCGCACTCAGGACGGGCAACCGGCCGTACGCAACCTCCGGTCACCTGGGGTCACAGCCGCCCACGCCCCGTCACCTTCTCCCGGAGGCTCCCTCCCCGCCGGCGCGGCCGCTCACCGCCCCTCTCCGCCTCCCGGACACCGCCACCATCCACCGCCCCGTACCCGCCTCTCCGATCTCCCGTCCCCCGGCCTCCGCCGTCGGCCACCGGCGCGGCTCAGCCGTGCCACGACCGCCACAGTGCCGCGTACGCCCCGTCTGCCCGGACCAGGTCCTCGTGACTGCCCAGCTCGCTGATGCGGCCGTCCTCCACGACCGCGATGACGTCCGCGTCGTGCGCCGTGTGGAGGCGGTGGGCGATGGCCACCACCGTGCGGCCGTCCAGGACGCGGGCGAGGGACCGTTCCAGATGGCGGGCCGCGCGCGGGTCCAGGAGCGAGGTCGCCTCGTCCAGGACCAGGGTGTGCGGGTCGGCCAAGACCAGTCGGGCCAAGGCGATCTGCTGTGCCTGCGCCGGGGTGAGCGCGAACCCGCCGGAGCCGACCTCCGTGTCCAGGCCCTCGTCGAGCGCACGGGTCCACGCGTCCGCGTCGACCGCGCCCAGCGCCGCCCACAGCTCCGCGTCGGTCGCCCCCGTGCGTGCCAGCAGGAGGTTGTCGCGCAGGGAGCCCACGAACACGTGGTGCTCCTGGTTGACGAGGGCCACGTGCGAGCGGACGCGTTCGGCGGTCATCTCGGACAGTTCCGCGCCGCCGAGGGTGATCCGGCCGTCGCGGGGCGCGTAGATACCGGCGAGCAGGCGGCCCAGTGTGGACTTGCCGGCACCCGAGGGCCCCACCAGGGCCAGCCGGGTGCCCGGCGCGACCTCCAGGGAGACCTTGCGCAGGACGTCCACGCCTTCCAGGTAGCCGAAGTGCACGCGGTCGGCTCGCACGTCGCGGCCCTGGGGAGCGAGCTGGGCGTTCCCGGCGTCCGGCTCGATGTCACGGACGCCGACCAGGCGGGCCAGCGACACCTGTGCCACCTGAAGCTCGTCGTACCAGCGCAGGATGAGCCCGACGGGGTCCACCAGCATCTGCGCGATCAGCGCGCCGGTCGTCAGCTGGCCGACGCCGATCCAGCCCCGCAGCACGAACACCCCGCCGATCATCAGGACGGAGGCCAGGACGGTCACATGGGTGATGTTGATGACGGGGAAGAGCACCGACCGCAACCAGAGCGTGTAGCGCTCCCACGCAGTCCACTGCTTGACGCGCAGGTCGGACATCTCGACCCGGCGTGCGCCGAGGCGGTGGGCCTCGACGGTGCGCCCGGCGTCCACGGTCTCGGCGAGCGCGGCGGCGACGGCGGCGTAGCCTGCGGCCTCCGAACGGTAGGCGGCGGGCGCCCGTCTGAAGTACCAGCGGCAGCCCGCCACCAGCAGGGGCACCGCCAGCAGCACGGCCGCCGCGAGCGGGGGCGCCGTGATGACGAGCCCGCCCAGCAGCAGGACCACCCAGACCACGCCGATGGCCAGTTGCGGCACCGCCTCACGCATGGCGTTGCCCAGCCGGTCGATGTCCGTGGTGATGCGGGACAGCAGATCGCCGGTGCCGGCCCGTTCCAGGACGCCCGGCGGCAGCCCGACCGACCGCACGAGGAAGTCCTCGCGCAGATCGGCCAGCATGCGTTCGCCCAGCACGGCGCCGCGCAGCCGCACCTGCCGTACGAACACGGTCTGGACGAGGAGGGCGGCGGCGAACAGCCCCATGGTGAGTTCGAGTGGGAGACCCCGAGCGGTGATCCCGCGGCCCCCGTCGCCCGACACCCGTTCCACCAGGTCGCCCAGCAGCCAGGGGCCGACCATCGAGGCGACCACGGCCGCGGTGTTCACGGTGACGAGCAGCAGGAGGGCACGCCGGTGCCGGCGGAACAGCTCGGTCACGTAGGCGCGTACGGTCGCGGGGGAGCCGACGGGCAGGGTGTTCGCCGTCGTCGGGGCCGCCGGGTCGTAGGCCGGTGGCGCGACGCCGATCATGCGGACTCCTCGATCTCTTGCAGTTCCTTGAGTACGTCGTCCTCTTCGGTGAGGCCGCCGTCGCCGGCCAGGTCTGCGGCCCGCACGGGCGAGGTGCCGAATGCGGTCCGTCCCCGCTGCGCCCCGTCCGTGGCCGAATCCTCGGTCCGGGCGGCCTCTTCGTCGGTCTCCCGGGCTACCACGGCCCGGTACCGCGGCTCGGCGTGCACCAGTTCGCGGTGGACACCGGCGGCCGCCACCGCGCCCTCGTGGACGAGCACCACCCGGTCGGCGCGGTCGAGGAGCAGCGGCGAGGAGGTGAACACCACGGTTGTGCGCCCCGCGCGCAGATCTCGCAGCCCCTGGGCGATCCGGGCCTCCGTGTGGGAGTCCACGGCGGAGGTCGGCTCGTCCAGGACGAGGACGTCCGGGTCCGCGACGAGCGACCGGGCGAGTGCCAGACGCTGGCGCTGGCCGCCCGACAGGGACCGGCCGCGCTCGGTGATCAGGGCGTCCATCGCATCGCCGGCCCCGACCGCCCCCTGGAGAAGCGCGGCGAGGACGTCCTCGCACTGCGCAGCGGCCAGTGCACGCCGGGCCTCGACGCTGCCGGACCTCGGGACGTCGAACAGTTCACGCAGGGTGCCGGAGAGCAGCACCGGATCCTTGTCCTGGACCAGGACGGCCGTACGGGCGTGTGCGAGCGCCAACTCGTCCAGGGGGACGCCCCCGAGGAGCACCGAGGGGCCTTCCTCCGAGGGGTGGCCGCCCAGCCGTTCGGCCAGCCGTCCGGCCGCGTCGGGGTCGCCGCACACCACGGCGGTGAACCGGCCGGCCGGGGCCAGCAGTCCGGTGGCCGGGTCGTACAGGTCGCCTGACGGCACCTCGGATCCGGCGCGTGTACCGCCGGTCTCGGTGGCGCGCTCCAGGGACAGCACCCGCGCGGCCCGCCTGGCCGAGGGCCGCGAGAAGGAGTACGCCATGGCGATCTCCTCGAAGTGCCGCAAGGGGTAGCTGAGGATCATGATCGAGCTGTAGACGGTGACCAGTTCGCCGACGGAGACCTGGCCCCCGCGGGCGAGCTGGAAGCCGTACCAGATCACCGCGATCAGCAGCAGGCCCGGCAGGAGGACCTGGATCGCGGAGATCAGGGCCCACATGCGGGCGCTGCGCACGGCGGCGTGGCGTACCTCCTGGGAGGCCCGCCGGTAGCGGTCGAGGAACAGTTCCTCGCCGCCGATGCCGCGCAGGACGCGCAGTCCGGCCACCGTGTCGGACGCCAACTCGGTGGCGCGGCCCGCCTTCTCCCGCTGGAAGTCGGCGCGCCGTGTGGCGTTGGGGAGGAGAGGCAGCACGGAGAGCGCCAGCACCGGCAGGCCCACGGCGACGATGACTCCGAGGGCGGGCTGGTAGACGACCAGGCCCGCGCAGACGAGCACGATCGTGGTCGCCGCCGCGGTGAAGCGCGACACGGCTTCGACGAACCAGCCGATCTTCTCGACGTCGCCCGTGGAGACGGACACGACCTCACCGGCAGCGACGCGCCGGGTCAGCGCCGAGCCCAACTGAGCGGTCTTGCGGGCGAGGACCTGCTGGACGCGGGCGGCGGCGGTGATCCAGTTGGTGACGGCGGCGCGGTGCAGGAAGGTCTCGCCGAGCGCGGTGCCGGCGCCGCACAGGGCAAGGAGCCCGCCCGCGAGGGCGAGCCGCGACCCCGAGCGGTCCACCACCGCCTGCACGGCCGCGCCCACGCAGAACGGCAGCGCGGAGACGGACAGGAAGTGCAGCAACCCCCAGGCGAGGGCCTTGGCCTGGCCGTCCAACTGGTTCCTGAAGAGCCACCACAGGAAGCGGGGACCCGATCGTGCGTCCGGCACGCCCGGGTCGGCGTACGGAAGGTCTTGAATCTGCATGATGTCCCAGCGGCTCAGTGTCAGAAGAGGAGAAGAGAAGAGGAGAAGAGGAGGGGGGGAAGGGGTGGGAGGATCGCTGACGCCGCCCGCGTACGGACCGTCCGCGGCGGCAGCAAACCGTGACAGGTTCGCCGCGCGGCGGGGCCGGACGCAAGGGGTTTTCCGCGGAGCCGATCGGATCCGGTCCGGGTCGTTCACGGCCCGCGCCGCGGGCACGGTGCGACGATGGGGCGATGCGGAACGGCGGAGTGCGGCGGGCCGCGGCCACCACGGCGGCTGTGGTCGGCCTGCTGACGGTGCTGACGGTGCTGACGGCGTGCGAGGGCGCACGCGAGGGCGCTGGCTCCGGCGCGAGCGCGGGTGCCGATGCCGCGGGTGCCCATGCCGCGGGAGCCGCTCGCGCCCGGTCTGCTTCCCCGGTCGATCCCACCAGGGTCCCGGGGGTCGGCGCCCGGTGGCAGCGGCGTATCCCCGTCGGCTCACGCCAGGTCGTGGCCGTGTACGGGGAGGGCAGGAACTCGCCGGACGCCACGATCGTTCTCTACCTCAAGCGGGGCACGGACTGGGAGCGTGTGCGCGGCTGGCCCGGACACAACGGCAAGAAGGGCTGGACGCCCGATCATCGCGAGGGCGACGACCGCAGCCCGGTCGGCGTCTTCACCCTCAGCGACGCAGGGGGTGTGCTGAAGGACCCTGGATCGAAGCTGCCGTACACGCGTTCGCCGTCGTTCGCCGCGCCGCGCTGGTGGGCGAAGTCGTACTGGCGCGACTTCGATTACGTCATCGCCGTCGACTACAACCGGGTCAAGGGGACCCCGCCCAACGACCCGGTCCGGCCGCAGGGCCGGCGCAAGGGCGGTGGCATCTGGTTGCACATGGACCACGGCAGCGGCACGTCGGCCTGCGTCAGTCTGTCCGAATCGGGAATGCGGTACCTGCTGCGCACGCTCGACCCGGCCCTGCGTCCGGTCGCGGTCATGGGGGACAAGGCCGCACTGAAGAGGCGGAGTTGACGGGGGGAGGTGTCGCCGGAGAGGGGATTCGACCGTGCGGAGGTCGGGGAGCGTCGGTCCGGGGACCCGACGGTGCGTGGGCCCGTCGGCGCGACGGCCGGGCAAGCGCCCGCGCGCACGGCAGCCGAGGGCGACTACGGCGGTTGCCCCGCGTACGGCGACTACCTCGCGCGCCCCCACGCCCAGCGGCCCTGAGCAATGACTCCCTCGCCCGGCAGCCCCGCACCACCGGTCCGCCGCTCGGCAGCGCCGCGCCACGACCCCCTCGCTCAGCAGCCCCGTACCGCGTCGCCGTCGATCAGTGTGTCCAGCAGTTCGCCCAGTACCGCGCGCTGCTCCTCCGTCAGCGGGGCGAGGATCTCCTCCGCCGCTGACCGCCGCGCCCCGTGCAGCTCGCGCAGGGCGCCGCGCCCGTCCTCCGTGAGTTCGATGCGGATCACCCGCCGGTTGGCGGGGTCCGGAACCCGGCGCACCTTCCCGCTCGCCTCCAGCCCGTCGACCAGCGTCGTCACGGCGCGCGGGACCACTTCAAGGCGTTCGGCGAGGTCCGCCATCCGCGGCGGGGCGTCGTAGTGCGCCAGCGTGCGCAGCAGACGGGACTGCGCTGGCGTGACACCGAGGCCGCACTCCTGGAGGTGCCGTTTCTGGATCCGGTGCACCCGGCGGGTGAAGCGCAGCAGCTGCTCGGCGAGCGGGCCGTCGGGATCGGGCATGGTCATGCGGGAACAATATCAGGACCACATTCATTGTGAGCATAGGTAACAATGAGCTAAGCTCCGTCAATCCGCAGCGTCAATCCGCAGCGTCAATCCGCAGCGTCGCACCGCACGGCCGCAACACGCCCCGCGGCCGCCTCGCACCCTGGGGTCGCGCAACCGAACAAATCGAACAACCGCGCAACCGCACCAGCCCGAAGCCGCACCAGCCTGAAAGCCGCAAAGCAGCACCTCCCAATCGCCCGCCCCGAAGATCCCCCTTCCGATTCCCCCGCCCCCGCCCCCGCCCCCACCCTCTCCTCCCCTCCCGCACATCACACCCCCGTAGGAGCCCATGCATCCCGAGAAGGAACCCGTCTGGACCGGGCCGGCCGCCCAGAGCGAGCAGCCCCGGCAGGTCCGCCGCATCCTCCGCCTCTTCCGTCCCTACCGCGGCCGTCTCGCCGTGGTCGGCCTGCTCGTCGGCGCCGCGTCGCTGGTCGGCGTCGCCACGCCGTTCCTGCTCAAGGCGATCCTCGACGTGGCCATCCCCGAGGGCCGCACCGGACTGCTGAGCCTGCTCGCGCTCGGCATGATCCTCAGCGCGGTCCTGACCAGCGTCTTCGGCGTACTGCAGACGTTGATCTCCACGACCGTCGGCCAGCGTGTCATGCACGACCTGCGGACGGCCGTCTACGGCCGCCTCCAGCGCATGTCGCTCGCCTTCTTCACCCGCACCCGCACCGGCGAGGTCCAGTCCCGCATCGCCAACGACATCGGCGGGATGCAGGCCACCGTCACCTCCACGGCGACCTCGCTCGTCTCCAACCTCACCAGCGTGGTCGCCACCGTCGTCGCGATGATCGTCCTCGACTGGCGGCTGACCGTCGTCTCCCTGCTGCTGCTCCCGGTGTTCGTCTGGATAAGCCGCCGCGTCGGCAACGAGCGCAAGAAGATCACCACGCAGCGCCAGAAGCAGATGGCGACGATGGCCGCCACCGTCACCGAGTCGCTGTCGGTGAGCGGGATTCTGCTGGGCCGCACCATGGGCCGTTCCGACTCGCTGACCAAGGCGTTCGCCGACGAGTCCGAGCGGCTCGTCGACCTGGAGGTCCGCTCGAACATGGCGGGCCGCTGGCGCATGGCCGTGATCACCATCGTGATGGCCGCCATGCCCGCCGTCATCTACTGGACCGCGGGCGCCGCGCTGCAGTTCGGCGGACCCGGCGTCTCCCTCGGCACGATCGTCGCCTTCGTCTCGCTCCAGCAGGGGCTGTTCCGCCCGGCGGTCAGCCTGCTGTCCACCGGTGTGCAGATCCAGGCGTCGCTCGCGCTCTTCCAGCGCATCTTCGAGTACCTGGACCTGCCCGTCGACATCACCGAGCGCGACGGGGCCGTCCGGCTGGACCACGTCAAGGGCGAGCTCCGCTTCGAGAAGGTCGAGTTCCGCTACGACGGCAAGAGCGGCCCGATCCTCGACGGCATCGACCTCGCCGTCCCCGCCGGCGGCAGCCTCGCGGTGGTCGGCCCGACCGGCGCCGGAAAGTCGACCCTCGGCCACCTCGTGCCGCGCCTGTACGACGTGACGGGCGGCCGGATCACCCTCGACGGGGTCGACGTGCGCGACCTCGACTTCGACACCCTCGCCCGTGCGGTCGGCGTCGTCTCCCAGGAGACGTACCTCTTCCACGCCTCGGTGGCCGACAACCTGCGCTTCGCCAAGCCCGACGCCACCGACGAGGAACTGCGGGCCGCGGCCGAGGCCGCCCAGATCCACGACCACATCGCCTCGCTGCCCGACGGCTACGACACCGTCGTCGGCGAGCGCGGACACCGTTTCTCGGGCGGGGAGAAGCAGCGTCTGGCCATCGCCAGGACCATCCTGCGCGACCCGCCCGTCCTGGTCCTGGACGAGGCGACCAGCGCGCTGGACACCCGTACCGAACACGCCGTCCAGGCCGCCATCGACGCCCTGTCCGCCGACCGCACCACGATCACCATCGCGCACCGGCTCTCCACGGTCCGGAGCGCCGACCGGATCGTCGTCCTGGACGCGGGCCGGGTCGCCGAACAGGGGACGCACGAGGAACTGCTCCAGCGGGAGGGGCGGTACGCGGCCCTGGTCCGCCGAGACGCCCAACTGGAGCCGACAGGGTGACGATATGCCGGACTTGCCATGCTCTGCGGGTTAACGTTCCGGCATGTACGTGAACACTCCGCCACGGAGCACGATTCGACTGACGCGCCGGGGTCGCACCGCTCTCGTCGCCGCCGGCGCCGTCGTGGCCGGCACCGTCGTGGCGGTGCCCCTGCTGATCATGAGCGACGACGAGCCCGCCCGGCCGACCTCGCTGGTGATCCCGGAGGGCTGGCGGGCGAGCCAGGTCTACACGGCCGTCGACAAGGCCCTCGCCCTGCCGCCCGGCAGCACCAGGAAGTCCCTCGGCAAGGCCGGACTCAAACTGCCCAGCGAGGCCGAGAGCAACCCCGAGGGCTACCTCTTCCCGGCGACGTACCCCCTGGAGCGGGACGGGACCCGGATGACGCCCGAGAGCCTGCTGTCGGCCATGGTGAACACCGCGAACGAGAAGTTCAGCCGGGCGCCCATCGCCGCCGGCGCCCAGCGCAACGCCATGAACGTCTACCAGGCGGTCACCATCGCGAGCCTCGTCCAGGCGGAGGCGGCCACCAGGGCCGACATGGCCAAGGTCGCCCGCGTCGTCTTCAACCGGCTCGAACGCGGCATGCCGCTCCAGATGGACTCGACCGTCAACTACGCCCTCAACCGCTCCTCGATCCGCACGACCGAGGCGGACACGCGCGTCGAGAGTCCCTACAACTCCTATCAGCGCATGGGGCTGCCGCCCACGCCGATCGACAGTCCGGGCGAGGACGCGATGCGCGCCGCGGTCAACCCGGCCGCGGGGGACTGGCTGTACTTCGTCACGGTCAAGCCGGGCGACACCCGTTTCACCGCCGACTACGCCGAACACCAGCGCAACGTGGCCGAGTTCACCCGCCAGCAGAAGGCGAGCCCGAAACCCGGCGCGTGAGCGGCGGGCCCGGGTGCGTCAGGCCGCCGCCCGCTCCCCGGCCAGCAGCCGCCTGATGTCCCGTACGGCCGCGCGGCCCGCCCGGTTGGCGCCGATCGTGCTGGCCGAGGGGCCGTATCCGACCAGGTGCACGCGGGGGTCGGCGACCGCGCGCGTGCCCTCGACCCGGATGCCGCCGCCCGCCTCGCGCAGCCGCAGCGGCGCCAGGTGGTCGAGGGCGGCCCGGAAGCCGGTGGCCCACAGGATCACATCGGCGGCCACCCGCCGCCCGTCCTGCCACTCGGCCCCGTCCGGTGTGATCCGGTCGAACATGGGCTGCCGGTCCAGGACGCCGTTCGCCAGCCCCTCGCGGATCGCGTCGTTCAGCGGCAGACCCGTCACCGAGACCACGCTTCTGGGCGGCAGGCCCTGCCGGACCCGCTCCTCGACGAGCGCGACCGCCGCCCGGCCCACGTCCTCGCTGAACGGGCCCTCGCGGAACACGGGCGGGCGCCGGGTGACCCAGGTCGTGGCCGCCGCGACGGGAGCGATCTCCAGCAGGTGCTGGGTGCCGGAGGCGCCGCCGCCCACCACGATCACCCGCCGACCGGCGAACGCCTCGGGGCCGGGGTACTGCGCGGTGTGCAACTGCCGCCCCCGGAAGGTCTCCTGACCGCGGTAGCGCGGCCAGAACGGCCGGTCCCAGGTGCCGGTCGCGTTGATCAGGGCCCGCGTCGACCACGTGCCGGCCGAACTCTCGACGAGGAGCCGTCCGCCCTCGCCCTCGCGCACCGCCCGCACCTCGACGGGCCGGCGCACCCGCAGCCCGAAGGTCCGCTCGTAGGAGTCGAAGTACTCGGTGATGACCTGCGACGACGGCCGGTCCGGATCGGCCCCGGTCAGCTCCATGCCCGGCAGCGCGTGCATCCCGTGCACCTTGCCGTACGTCAGTGAGGGCCACCGGAACTGCCAGGCGCCCCCGGGGCCGGGAGCGTGATCGAGGACGACGAAGTCTCGGTCGGGCTCGAATCCGGTGCGCCGCAGGTGGTAGGCGCTGGACAGACCTGCCTGACCCGCGCCTATGACGACGACGTCGATGTCCGCGACAGCCTCAGCAGTGTTCACGCCTCTGCCAACCCGCGCGCGGGCGCGGATCTTCCCCGCTACGGGACGGGCGGGGCGCGAGCGGCCGGGACCGGCCGGGACGCGGGGCGGACTCCGTCCGATGGGCGAGTATGGAAGGCATGTCAGACGCCTTCACCACCCGAGTCCTGAACGTCGCGTCCGGCTCCTCGGAGCGGGTCGTGGACCTCACCCGCGACTGCGAGTCCTTCCTCCGGGAGGCGGCGGCCGGCCGCGACGGCCTGCTGAACGTCTTCGTGCCGCACGCCACCGCCGGTGTCGCGATCATCGAGACCGGCGCGGGAAGCGACGACGACCTGCTCGCCGCGCTGCACGGCATCCTGCCCGCCGACGACCGCTGGCAGCACCGCCACGGCAGCCCCGGTCACGGCCGCGACCACGTCCTCCCGGCGCTCGTACCGCCCCACGCGACCCTGCCGGTGATCGACGGGCGTCTCGAACTCGGCACCTGGCAGTCGGTGTGCCTGGTCGACACCAACCGCGACAACCCGGACCGGCGGGTGCGGCTGAGTTTCCTGGGCTGACCGCACCGCACGGCACGACACCCCACGGCACCGCACGACACCGGCTCGGCGGCGGCCGGTGCCGTGCGGGCCGCGTGGCTCACCGGTCGCCGTCCGAGGGGGCACCCGGGACAGACAGGGCACAGGGGTCCGGGCGGCGAGGTGGCGTCGTGCCCGGCTCGGCGGCGACCGGTTCCGCGTCGCGCGGCGGCACACCACGGGCAGTCCGCCGGGTTCTCGGGGGTGCTGCCGCTGCCGCCCTTCGCCGTCGGGGCGGCGAAGGGGTGCCGTGGGCGCGCGTGTGGGTGTCTGGCCGGTGGGCGGCGGCGACTTACGGTTGATTGATGCGACATGTGCCGAAATGGGCTCTGGTGTCATCGGGATGCGCGCCGGCCGTACTGATCGGCGGCTGGGCCATCGCCGCGCGGCTCGAAGGGCCCGCGTACGACCCGGCCACCGAGACCATCAGCACCCTCGCGGCATACGGGTCCTCGGGCTTCTGGGTGATGACCCTGGCCCTGGCCGGACTCGGCGTCTGCCATCTCCTCACCGCGCTCGGGCTGCGGCCGGCCGCGCCCGCCGGACGGCTGGCCCTCGGCGCGGGCGGTGTGACGGCATGTGTGGTGGCGCTCATCCCGCCGCCCAGCAGCGGAGGCTCCCTCCGGCACGGCACGGTCACGGCGATCGGCTTCACGCTGCTGGCGGTCTGGCCGGTGCTGGCCGCCCGGCGCCGCGACGGCGCCCCCTGGGGACTGCGCCCGGCGCCCGCCGTCGCCGCGACCCTGCTGATGCTTCTCTCCGCCGTCTGGTTCCTGGTCGAGCTGCACCTCCAGGGGGCCGCCGGTGTCGCCGAGCGCCTGGTGACCGCCATCCAGTCCCTGTGGCCCTTCGTGGTCGTCGCCTCCTGCCTCCGGCACCGGTACCGGCAGGACGAGACCGCCCCGACCTGAACCCGGGCCCGCCCCGCCGTCGCCCGGACCGTCGGCGGGCGGGAACTCGCCGTCCCCCGCGTCCGACTCCTGTGACAGAAAGTGCTTCAGGAGGCCGGTGATGAAACAACCCCAGCAGTCCGCTCCCGGGGCGGGTGCGGCGGTGCGCAGGCTCGCGCCGCCACCCGCCCTCTGCGGGTTCCTGCTGCTGCTCGTACTCGTCTTCACGGCGTCGTACGCCGTCGGAGCCACCGCCGGGCCCGTCGCGCCCGGCATGTACGGCACGGGAGCCGACGACGGCGGCGGGCTCGACAAGAGCAAGATGCGGATGCGGCACGGGGGCGGCGGCTGATGGCGACCGAACCGGCACCCCTGATGACCGTCACCGACGTGAGCGTCGGCGGCATGACCTGCGCCGCCTGTGTGCGGCGGGTGGAGAAGAAGCTCGCCAGGCTGGAAGGCGTGAGCGCGACCGTCAACCTCGCCACCGGGCAGGCCAGGGTGAGCCATCCGCCCCGGATCAGCCCCGAGGACCTGGTGGCGGCCGTCGAGCAGGCCGGGTACACCGCCGCGCTGCCCGAGCCCCCCGCGGCGTCCCCGCCCGCGGACGAGGAGGCGGCCGAGGACGCCCGCCCGGACCGCACCCGACTGCTCGTGACCGCGCTGCTGGCGACCCCGGTGCTGCTCCTGTCGATGGTGCCCGCCTGGCAGTTCCGCAACTGGCAGTGGCTGTGCTTCGTCCTCGCGACGCCCGTCGCCGTGTGGAGTGCCTGGCCCTTCCACACCCGGGCGCTGCGCGGGCTGCGGCACTCCACGGCCACGATGGACACGCTGGTGTCGCTCGGCGTGATCGCGTCCTTCGCCTGGTCGACCTACGCCCTGTTCCTCGGCGGGGCGGGCACGCCCGGCATGACCATGCCGTTCAGCCTGCTCCCCTCGGCGTCGGACGGCGTCGCCCACGTGTATCTCGAAGCGGCCGTCGGCGTACCGCTGTTCGTGCTGGCCGGGCGCTTCCTGGAGGCCCGCGCACGCCACGGCACCGGAGCGGCGCTGCGCTCGCTGGCCCGGCTCGCCGCGAAGGAGGTGGCCGTACGCGACGACGACGGCACCGAACGCCTGGTGCCGATCGAGGAGTTGACCGTCGGGCGGACCTTCGCCGTGCGCCCCGGCGAGCGCGTCGCGACCGACGGCCAGGTGGTGGAGGGCAATTCAGCCGTCGATCTGTCACTGGTCACCGGCGAGAGCGAACCGATCGAGGTCGGCCCCGGCTCCGCGGTGGTCGGCGGAGCCGTCAACGAGGGCGGACTCCTGCTCGTCCGCGCCACCGCCGTGGGCGCCGACACCCAACTCGCCCGCATCACACAGCTGGTGACGGAGGCTCAGGCGGGCAAGGCGCGTGCGCAGCGGCTCGCGGACTCCGTTGCCGGGGTGTTCGTCCCCGTCGTGCTGGCCCTGGCCGTCACGGTGCTCGGCTTCTGGCTCGGGGCCGGCGCCGACCCCCAGGCGGCGATCACCGCGTGCGTCGCCGTGCTGGTCGTGGCCTGCCCGTGCGCCCTGGGCCTGGCCACGCCGACGGCGCTGATGGCCGCCACCGGACGCGGTGCCCAACTCGGTGTCCTGGTGCGCGGCCCGCAGGCCCTCGAAGGGCTCCACCACATCGACACCGTCGTGCTGGACAAGACCGGCACCCTCACCACCGGGCACATGAGCGTCGCCCGGGTCACCGCCGTGCCCGGCGGCCCCGGCAAGGACGCCGTGCTGCGTCTGGCCGGTGCCGTGGAACAGGGCTCGGAGCACCCGCTCGGCCGCGCGATCACCGCCCACGCCCGCAGGGTCCTCGCGGAGCAGGGGCCGCTGCCCGAGGTGCGGGACTTCCACGCCGAGCCGGGCCGGGGCGTGCGCGGGCGGGTCGAGGGCCGGCTGGTCGAAGTCCTCGCGCCCGACGAGGAGTTGCCCGCGGCCCTGGCGGACGCCCTGCCGGTCGCGGAGGCCGCCGCGCGCACGCCGGTCCTCGTGCGCGTCGACGGCGAGGCGCAGGCGCTGATCGAGGTCGGGGACGTGGTGCGGCCCGGCAGCTACCGGGCCGTGGAGCGGCTGCGCCGGCTCGGAGTGCACCCCGTGCTCGCCACCGGCGACCGCGAGGCACCGGCCCGCGCCGTCGCCGACGCGCTCGGCATCGAGGAGGTGCACGCGCGCCGCACCCCCGAGGACAAGGCGCGCCTCGTCGAGGAGTTGCGCGAGCGGGGGCGCCGGGTCGCGGTCGTCGGGGACGGCGTCAACGACGCGGCGGCGCTCGCCGGTGCCGACCTCGGCATCGCCATGGGCACCGGCACGGACGTCGCCATCGGTGCCGCGGACGTGACCCTGGTCCGCGGCGACATCGAGGCCCTCGTGGACGCCGTACGGCTCGCCCGGCGCAGCCTGGGCACCATTCGCGCCAATCTGTGGTGGGCCTTCGGCTACAACGCCGTCACCGTCCCGCTCGCCATGGTCGGACTGCTCAATCCGATGGTCGCCGCCGTGGCCATGTCGGTCAGCTCGCTGCTCGTCGTGGGCAACAGCCTGCGGCTGCGGGCCTGGCAGCCCCGCCCCGCCCGCGCCCGCCGCCGGCCCGCAGTCCCGGGAGGACTCCGATGACCCCCGCCTCCGACGCCCCTGCCCCCGACGGCCGTTCCTGGCGTTTCAGCCGGCGCCGGGCCGCCGAGGGCTTCCGGGCCGCGCTCGCGCCGATCGCCGCGTGCAGTGTCGCCCTGGGCGGCCTGACCACCTGGGTGAGCACGGGCAACGCCGGCAGCCCCGCCCGTATCGAGGTCGGCGACGGACGCGTCCTGCTGCCGTACGGGGACGTCCGCGACACCGCCGCGTTCTTCCGGATCACCAATTCGGGCGGGGCCGAGGACCGGCTCCTGAAGGTGACCTCGCCCGCCGTGGCGGGCGGCACCGTGCTCAGCCGCCACCGGATGATCAACAAGACGGCCGCCGCCTCGGGGGCGGTGGACTCGGCACCGATCCCGGCCCGGACCGTGGTCGCCATGTCCCCGTTCGGGCTCGATGTGACGATGCGCGCGGGGCGGGGCTGGGAGGAGGGCACCTACGTGCCGTTCACGCTGTACTTCGAGCGTTCCGGGCGGATCGAGGTGCAGGCACGGGTCGTCCGTCCCGGCACCGGCGCGTGACACGCGCGGTCCCACAGGAAGTCGGACGGGCGGCACGCGTGGTTCCCTGACGTCGATGTGTCCTGTATCACTCTTCTGGGCTTGAGTAGGGGACGGGGGTGTCGCGCGTACCCCTCCATGACGAGCAGGCCCAGGATGCGAGGATGAGGGCCGTCATGACAGTTGGGTGGAGTGTGCGCGCGATACGGGCCGCGGTGTTCGCGTCCGTCTGCGTCGTGCTGGCCGCGCTCGGCCACGTCCTGATGTCCGGCGCCGGCGTCCCGTGGTGGTCGCTCGCGGTCGGCCTCCTCGCCACCGGCGGGGCCGGCTGGTGCCTGGCGGGCCGGGAGCGCGGACTGCTCCTCATCGTCTCCGTCGTCGTCGCCGCCCAGGGCGGGCTGCACGGGGTCTTCGAACTCGCGCAGCCCTCGGGGAACTCCGGACAGGACATGGGCGCCATGCCCGGCGGCGCCGACCCCATGGGCATGAGCTCCATGGGTGGTGCCCACATGGGTGCTGGCACCATGGCCTCCGGCACCATGGGCTCCGGCACCATGGGCTCCGGCACCATGGGTGCGGGAACCATGGGGTCGGACCCCACAGGCTCGGGCGCCATGGGTGGCATGAGCCACGACATGGCCGGCATGTCGTCGTTCGGCATGTTGGCCGCACACACCCTCGCGGCGCTGCTGTGCGGCCTGTGGCTGGCCCACGGCGAACGGGCCGCGTTCCGCATCCTGCGGGCCGTGGCGGGCTGGCTGGCCGCACCGCTGAACCTCCCCCTGGCCCCGCCCGCGCCGGCGCACCCCCCGCGGCCCGTGCCGCGCCGCGCCCGCTCCGAACGGGCGCCGCGGCTGCTGCCGCTCGTCCACACGATCACCTCAAGGGGACCCCCGGCCGGGACCGCTGTCGTCTGAGACAGCCGGTATCCCGAGGCACCACGGCACGCCTGTCGATCCGTCGACGCGGGCCCGCCCCGGGTCCGCGGCCGCACCTGCCGTGCGGCCGTGTCCCGCACCCCGGAACCCCTCCGGTGGCCGCGGCACCCACGCCCGCACCCGCCCCTCACCGGGCGGCCCTGCCGCCGTACCCGCCGCCGCACCGGAGTCCGGTCTACCCGAGAAGGACTCAGGTGATCACTCCTGCCCCGCCCTCCCCGCACGCGAGCCGCGTGCGGCACGCCACGGGGGACGGCACTTCCCCGGCGGCCCGGTGCGACGAGTCGACGACCGCGTGGGCGCTGGCCGCACGCGGCGGCGACCCCGAGGCCGCCGACCGCTTCGTCCGCTCGCTGCACCGCGACGTCGTCCGGTACGTCGCGCACCTCTCCGCCGACCCGCAGGCCGCCGACGACCTCGCCCAGGACACCTTCCTGCGCGCGCTCGGCAGCCTGCACCGGTTCGAGGGCCGCTCCTCGGCGCGCGCGTGGCTGCTGTCCATCGCGCGCCGCGCGGTGATCGACAGCCACCGCTACGCCGCGGCCCGGCCGCGGCTGTGCGACACCGACGACTGGACGCTCGTGGCGGAACGCGCCCAGCCGGCCGGCCTGCCCGGCTTCGACGACGGCGTCGCCCTGCTCGACCTGCTGGACGCGCTGCCCGCCGAGCGCCGTGAGGCGTTCGTGCTGACGCAGCTGGCCGGGCTGCCGTACGCGGAGGCGGCCGCCCTGTGCGACTGCCCCGTGGGGACGGTCCGCTCCCGGGTGGCCCGCGCCCGCGCGGCTCTCGTCGAGCTGCTCGCGGCGGCCGAGGCGGGCGCGGACACGGTGGCCGTGACCGTGCCGGAGCCGCTCGCCGTCCCCGAGCCGGTCCCCGTCGCGGCGTGAGCCGTGGCCCGGTGTCGGTCACCACCTCCGGGAACTGACACCGGGTCCGCCCCGACTACTGGACCGGGCGGCGCTGATCCGCCCCGCGCATCCAGTGGATCCAGGGGAGTTGCAATGCGTTCTCGTATGGGGCGGGCCACGGCCGCCGTGACGCTCGGCGGCCTGTTGGCGGCGGGCTGCGGCGGCGGGGGCGACGGCGGTACGTCCGGTGCCGCGGCCGCCGGCAAGGACGGCGCGGCGGGCTACCCGGTCACCGTCACCGACTGCAAGGGCGCCCGCACCACCTTCACCTCGGCCCCGAAGAACATCGTCACCAGCAACGCCTCCAGCCTCGAACTGCTGCTGCGGCTCGGCGCCGACGACCTGGTGATGGGCACCGGGTTCCCGCCCGGCAAGGGCGCCTTCCCGGGCGGACTCGACGCACGCGCCCAGCGCGTGAAGGTGCTCGGCAAGGCCGTCATCCCCAAGGAGAAGCTCCTCGGCTCCGGCGCCGACCTGTACATCGACAGCTTCGCCTCCATGAACATGGCGGGCATGGGGGAGTCGCCGTCCGAGGCGGAGTTCAAGGCCGCGGGCATCAAGCACACCTTCCTGAAGTCCACCGCCTGCGCCGCGGCGAAGAAGCAGCCCCTGACCGACCTGTCCGCCGTCCAGGACGACGTCACCACCCTCGGCGCGATCACCGGCAGGCGCGCGAAGGCCGAGGAACTCGTCACCGCGATGCGCACCAAGGTGGACGCGGTGCGCAAGGCGGTCGGCGCCACCCCCGAGGCCGAGCGGCCCACGTACTTCTTCTTCGACTACGACGCCGGCACCAAGCAGCCCATCGCCTTCTGCAACCGCCAGATCGCCAACGCGGTCATCACCCTCGCGGGCGCACGCAACGTCTTCGCCGACTGCGACGGCGACTACCGGCCGGTCGGCTGGGAGGACGTGATCGCGAAGAACCCGGACTGGATCCAGCTCGGCGTGCGCAACCGGGGCGACAAGGCCGCCAACGACAAGGCGTTCGACGAGGCGCGGCGGTGGCTGGAGACCAACGCCGCCACCAAGGGCCTCAAGGCCGTCAAGGAAGGCCGATTCCTGCGCATCGGCTCCGAGCGGACCACCATCGGCGGGGTCTCCAACGCCGACACCGTCGAGGAGATCGCGAAGACGCTGTACCCGGGCAGGATCGGCCGGCCGTGACCGACACCCTGCCGGCCCGCGAGGACACCCGCGGCCGTGAGGGCGACGCCCCGGGGCCGCGCACGCGGTCCGTGCCCGCCGGGCCGCTCGCGCTGGCCCTCGCCGCGGCCCTGCTCGCCGCCCTCACGGTCGCCGTGTCCCGGGGCTCCACCGCCATCCCGGCCGGGGAGGTGTGGGGCGTGGTGCTGCGCCGCCTGTCCGGCGAGGCGCCCCGCCCCGGCACCGACGACCTGATCGTCTGGCAACTGCGTCTCCCGCGCGCCCTGCTGGCCGCCCTCGTCGGCGCCGGGCTCGGCCTGTGCGGCACCGCCATGCAGGCCCTGGTGCGCAACCCGCTCGCCGACCCCTACTTCCTCGGCATCTCCAACGGCGCCTCGCTCGGCGCGGTCGCCGCGATCGTCCTCGGCCTCGGCACCGGCGGCGCCCTCGGACTCGGGCTCTCCGGCGCCGCGTTCGCGGGGGCCCTCGCCACCTTCGCGCTGGTGTGGACCGTGGCCCGGCGCCGCGAGGGCTTCGCGCCCCTGCGGCTGGTGCTCGCCGGCGTGGCCATCGGACAGTTCCTGTCCGGCTTCACCAGCTACCTCGTGCTCCAGGCCGGAGACGAGCAGCAGACCCGCAGCGTGCTCTTCTGGCTCATGGGCAGCCTGAGCGGCGCCAGTTGGCCGCTGCTCGCCGCGCCCGCCGTCGCCGTGCCCGGCGCGCTGCTGTGGCTGCTGGCCCGCGCCCGCGGCCTCAACGCGCTCACCATGGGCGACGAGACGGCGGCCGGACTGGGCGTGGACGCGAGCCGCCTGCGCCGGGAACTCTTCACCCTCACCAGCCTGTTGACCGGCGTCCTCGTCGCCGTCTCCGGCGCGATCGCGTTCGTCGCGCTCATGGTGCCGCACGCCTGCCGGCTGGTCGTCGGCGGCGACCACCGCCGACTGCTGCCCCTGTCCGCCCTGTTCGGGGCGCTCCTGCTGGTCGTCGTCGACATCGCCTGCCGTACGGCCATGGACACCCAGGAGCTGCCCGTCGGCGTCGTCACCTCGCTGATCGGGGCACCGGCCCTGCTGTATCTGCTGGACCGGCGCCCGGGGAGCGTGCGATGAGGATCGACATCGAGGACCTGCACGTCGCCTACGCCGGCCGTACGGTCGTCGCGGGCGCCCGGCTGATCGCGGCCGACGGCGAGATCACGGGACTCGTCGGCCCCAACGGCAGCGGCAAGTCCACCCTGCTGCGCACCGTCTACCGCCACCTCACACCGCACGCCGGACGGGTCCTGCTGTCCGGCACCGACCTGCGCCGGCTGGCACCCGCCCAGGCGGCCCGGCACGTCGCCGCGCTGCCCCAGGAGCGGGGCGGCGACTTCGAACTCAGCGTCCACGAGGTCGTCGCCATGGGCCGTACGCCCTACAAGCGGGCCTTCGCCGGGGAGGACGCCACCGACCGGGAGATCGTCGCCCGCGCCCTCGCCGACGTCGGCATGACCCACCACACCGGGCGCCGCTTCAGCGAACTGTCCGGCGGCGAACGCCAACGCGTCCTGCTGGCCCGCGCCTTCGCCCAGCAGCCCGACGTCCTCGTCCTGGACGAACCCACCAACCACCTCGACATCCGCCACCAGGTCGAACTGCTCGCCCTGCTGCGCGCAGCCCGCCGTACCACCCTCGTGTCGCTGCACGACCTCAACGCCGCCGCCTCCGTGTGCGACCGGCTGCACGTCCTGCACGACGGCCGGGTGATCGCCTCCGGACCACCCCGCCAGGTGCTGCGCCCCGACCTGCTGGCCGAGGTGTTCGGCGTCCGGGCGACCGTCGTGGACCACCCCCTCACCGGCGATCCGCTGATCGCCTTCGACCACCGGCGCCCCGCCGGCGGACCGGTCCCGGAGCCCGGCCCCCGCGACCACGTCCCCACCTGAACGACCCAGGAGCCTTCCATGTGCGGAATCACCGGCTGGGTGTCCTTCCACAGCGACGCCCGCACCCGGACCCCGGCCATCGAGGCCATGACCGCGAGCCTCGCCCCGCGCGGACCGGACGCGGGCGGTGTCTGGCTCGGGGAGCACGCGGCGATCGGCCACCGCCGGCTCGCCGTCCTCGACCCCGAGGGCGGCACGCAGCCGATGACCGACCGGCCGCACGCGCCGACCGCCGTGCTCACCTACAGCGGCGAGATCTACAACCACCACGAACTGCGGGCCCGGCTGCGCGCCCTCGGGCACCGCTTCGAGACCCGCAGCGACACCGAGGTCGTGCTGCGCGCCCACGCCGAGTGGGGCGAGGACGCCGCCGAGCACCTGGAGGGCATGTTCGCCTTCGCCGTCTGGGACGAGCGCGCCCAGCGGCTGCTCCTCGTCCGCGACCGGCTCGGCGTCAAACCCCTGTTCTGGGCGGCCGTCGACGGCGGACTCGCCTTCGCCTCCGAGCCCAAGGCCCTCTTCGCCCACCCCGAGATACGGCCCCGGGTCGACGCGGACGGCCTGCGCGAGGCGTACAGCCTGCTGTTCAACACCGGGCCGACGATCTGGTCCGGAGTGCGGGAGGTGGAGCCGGGCGCCGTGCTCGTCCTGGACCGCGGCGGCATCCGCGAACGGCGCTACTGGCAGTTGGAGGCGGGACGCCACCGCGACGACCGGGACGCCACCGTGGACCGCGTCGGCGCGCTCGTCGGCTCCGCCGCCCGCGGACAGCTGGAGGCCGACGTCCCCCTGTGCGCCCTGCTGTCCGGCGGCATCGACTCCAGCGTCCTGGTCGCCCTGCTCGCCGACGAACTCCGGCTGCGCGAGGGCCCGGACGCCCGGCTGCGCACCTACGCCGTCGACTACAGCGACCAGGCCGAGCACTTCACCGGCGACGTCCTGCGCACCGGCCACGACACCCCGTACGCCGCCGAGGCCGGCGCGTTCGTCGGCACCGACCACAGCACGGTCGTCCTCGACCCCCTCGCGCTGCTCGACCCGGAGCACCGCAGGGCCGTCGTCGCCGCCCGCGACTCGCCCATCGGCGTGGGCGACATGGACACCTCGCTGTACCTGCTGTTCGGGCGGATCAGGGAGCACTCCGCCGTCGCCCTGTCCGGCGAGGCGGCCGACGAGGTCTTCGGCGGCTACCCCTGGTTCCACGACCCCGAGGCCCTGGGCGCCGACACCTTCCCCTGGCTGCTGGTCACCGGCGACGAGGCCGCCATGCCGCTGCACCCCGAACTCGACCTGCACATCGGGGAGTTCCGCGCCGACACCTACCGCAGCGCGCTCGCGGCCGTGCCCCACCTCGACGACGAGAGCCCCGGCGAGCACCGCGGGCGCGAGATGCAGCACCTGTCGCTGACCCGCTGGCTGCGCCAACTGCTGCACCGCAAGGACCGGTTGAGCATGGCGCACGGTCTGGAGGTCCGCGTCCCGTACTGCGACCACCGGCTCGTCGAGTACGCCTTCGACGCGCCCTGGGCGCTGAAGAGCTTCGACGGCCGCGAGAAGAGCCTGCTGCGCGCCGCCGGAACCGGGCTCGTGCCCGAGTCGGTGCTGCACCGCCCGAAGAACCACTACCCGGCCACCCACCACCCCGACTACAACCGCGGCCTGCAGAACCTCGCCCGCGACGCCCTGGCCGTCGAGCAGGTCCGCGCGCTGGCGGACGAGACCCGCCTCAAGCCCTGCCTCGACACCCCGCCCGAGCAGCTTCGCTGGGGGCACCGCCTGCGCCTCGAACGCGTCGTCGACCTCGCCCTGTGGCTCGACCACCACAAGCCCGAACTCGCCCTCTGAGGAGCGCCACCGCCCATGACCGCGCAGGAACCGCAGCCGCTCACCGACCCGGTGCCGCTGATGGGCTGCCCCTACAAGGCCGACCCCTATCCGCTGTACGAGCGGATGCGCGACGCGGGTCCCGTCCACCGCGTCCTCTTCCCGAGCGGGGTCCGCGCCTGGCTCGTGACCGGCTACGACGCCGCCCACGCCGCCCTCAACGACGACCGGCTCGGCAAGAACCACGACCGGGGCAACGACCGCTGGCGCGCCCGCGCCTCGATCATGCCCGAGCCCCAGCACTCCCAGCTCCAGGTGCATCTGCTCCACCAGGACCCGCCCCGGCACACCCGGATGCGCGGCCAGGTCACGGACGCCTTCGCGCCGCGCCGCGTCGACGCGCTGCTGCCCCGCTTCCAGGTCCTCGCGGACCGGCTGGTCGACGCGCTGCCGGACACCGGGCCCGCCGACCTCGTCGCCGGGTTCGCCGCGCACTTCCCCTTCCAGGTCCTCGCCGAAGTCATCGGCCTGCCGCCCGAGTTGTCCGCCCGCTTCGACCGCGACTGGGGCAAGGTCGTCCAGCCGGTCGGACCGGCGGACCCCGGGCGGGCCCGCTACGAGGCGCGGCTGCACGGACTCCAGAGCTACATCGCCGACGTCGTCGCCCACAAGCGGCGCCAGGGGGACGTGGACCTCCTCGGCCGGCTCACGGCGGCCTGCGACCAGGGCGAACTGACGCCCGAGGAACGGGACTCCATGATCTTCCAGTTGCTGGTGGCGGGCCAGGAACCGGTCACCAACCAGATCACGACCGCCCTCGTCGCCCTCTTCCGCAACCCCCGCCAGCTCGCCCGGCTGCGCGAGGACCCCGCCCTGCTGCCCCGGGCGGTCGAGGAACTCCTGCGCCACGACAGCGCCTTCGAGCTGACGACCTGGCGCTTCTTCGACCGGGACAGCGACCTGCACGGCACGCCCGTACCGGCAGGCGACTCCGTGATCGTCTCCCTGTGCGCGGCCAACCGCGACCCGCGCCGCTTCCCCGACCCCGACACCCTCGACCTCGACCGCAGCCCCAACCCCCATCTCGCCTTCGGCCACGGCATCCACTTCTGCCCCGGCGCCGCCCTCGCCCGAGCCGAACTGCGCATCGCCCTCGGCACGTTGCTCACGCGCCTGCCCGGCCTGCGTCTCGCGGTCGGGGACGACGACCTCGCGTGGATCCCCGCCGTCCTCGGCCGCGGCACCCGCGAACTCCCCGTCGCCTACGACCGCCGCCGCTGACTGCCCGCCCCGCCCCCACCCCGAGCCACGCGGCGCCCGCGCCCGGCGCACAGCCGCGGCGCCCCGCCGCCATGCCCGTACGGAGCCCCCATGCCGCCGACGACCGCATCCGACACCCGTGCCACGAGCCGTACCAGCGCCGCCGTCCTGGACATCCTGCTGCCCCACCACCGCACCACCGACCGCACCCCCGGCGCACCCGGGGCGTTCGGCCACCAACTGCACGGCATCGACGCGTTCGTGCGGGCGGGTGAGCCCGTGGTGTTCACCCTGCCCGGGTTCCCCTGCAAGTCGCCCAACCCCGCGAAGGTCCTCGGGCACCTGCCGGACCAGGGCGAACGCCTCTCCCTGCGCTTCCTCGACACCCTGTGCGCGGACATCCGGCGCGTCCACCCGCCCGGCGCCCGGGTCGTCATCTGCTCCGACGGCCATGTCTTCGGCGACCTGATCCGCGTCCCCGACGAGCACATCGACGCCTACGCCGACGAACTGCGCGTACTCATAGGACGGTCGGGGGCGCGGCACCTGTCCGTCTTCGACCTGCGCGACGTCCTCGGCGACCTCCCGCACGACGCCAAACGCGCCCATGTCCACGACCGCCACGCCCCCGCCCTGGACGCCCTGCGCGCGGAGGTCCGCGACGACGCCGCCACCCTCGCCCTGTACCGGGGCATCACCCGCTTCCTGGTCGAGGACACCGCGGACTTCACCGGCACCCGCTCCGCGCTCCAACGCGCGTGCCGCAGCCGCGCGTACGGTGTCATCCAGCGCAGCCGGGCCTGGGGCGCGCTCATCGCCGAGCAGCACCCCGGCGCCGTACGCCTGTCGATCCACCCCCAGCCGGCCGGCGCCCCCAAGTTCGGCATCCGGCTCCTGGACGGCCCCGACGCCTGGACCACGCCCTGGCACTCGGCCGCCCTGCGCGAGCCCGACGGCGGCTGGACCCTCATGCCCCGGGCACGGGCCGAACAGCTCGGCCGCCTCGTCACGCGCGACGGCAGACCGAGCCACTTCGAGCGCTGCTGATCAGCGCCCGCCGGCCACCGTGCGCACATAGGCGCCGAGGCGGGCGACGGCCGACGCGTTGCGCGGGCTCTCGACCAGGTCGGCGTAGTCGAGCACGAAGATCCGCTTGTTCCTGACCGCGGACACCTTGCGCAGCGCCGGATAGGACAGCAGGAACGCCCGCTTCTGCCCGGCGCTCACGTCGCCGTAGTCGACGATCACGATGATCTCCGGATCGCGCTCGACGACGCTCTCCCAACCCACCGCAGTCCAGGAGTCCTTGAGGTCGCGCATGATGTTCACGCCGCCCGCCGCGCTGATGATCTGCTCGGGGGCGGCGTAGCGGCCCGAGGTGAGCGGCTGCTCCTGCCCGCTGTCGTAGAGGAACACCCTCGGCCGGTCCGCGCCCCGGGGCGCCTTCGCCACTACGGCGGCGATCCGCTCCCTGAACCCGGCGACCAGCGCGGCGGCCCGCTCCTGGACGCCGAACAGCTTCCCGAGGTTGGTGAGATCGGTGTAGAGCGCCTCCAGCGGCGGCATGATGCCGCGGGCGTCGCCCGCCCGGCCGTTGCGGCAGGACTCGGTGAGGACGTACGACGCGATGCCGAGCTTCTTCAGCGCCTCGGGTGTGAAGCCGCCCTCCTCCCGGAAGCCGTAGTTCCAGCCGGCGAAGACCATGTCGGCGCGGGCGTCGAGGACGTTCTCCCTCGTCAGCTGGCCCTTCGACAGCCACTTCACCTTGTCGTAGCCGGCCTTCCACGGCACGTTGCGCAGATCGCCCTTGTCCTCGGGCATCGCGAACCCGGCCATGCGGTCCTCCAGACCGAGGGCGAACATCAGCTCGGTGATGCCGACGTCGTTGGTGACCACGCGCTCGGGGACCTTGTCGAAGGTGACCTTCCGGCCGCAGTTGGTGAGGGTCACCGCGGCGTTCTTCGCGGCGGCCGTGGACGAGGCCCCGGCGGGCGGCTCGACCTCGGCGCCGCAGCCGGAGAGGGCGAGAACCGAGGCGAGGCACAGGGCGGTGACGCGGAACGTGCGCATGGACGGGGTCCTTACGTGGGCGGGAGCAGATCGAACAGCAGCTGGACGGCGCCCGTCTCCGGGTGCCGCACGGGATGCGCGCGCACCCCGAACACCTCGGCCAGCAGCGCCGGTCGCAGGACGTCGTGCGGGGCGCCGCCGGCCACCACCCGCCCGTCGGCGACGACGTACAGCACATCGCAGTGCGCGGCGGCCAGATTCAGGTCGTGCAGGGCGGCCAGCACGGTCAGGCCGCTGGAGCGCACCAGGGACAGCACGTCCAACTGGTGCGCGATGTCGAGGTGGTTGGTGGGCTCGTCCAGGACGAGCACCCGCGGCTGCTGGGCGAGCGCCCGTGCGATGAGCACGCGCTGCCTCTCCCCGCCGGACAGCGTCAGGAACCCGCGGTCCGCCAGGTGCGCGACGCCCGTGCGGTCCATGGCCGCCGCGCAGATCTCCCGGTCGGCCGCCGCCGAGCGTTCCCGGTGCGGCAGCCGCCCCATCGCCACCACCTCACCGACGGTGAAGTCGAACTCGGCCGACGACTCCTGCGGCAGCGCCGCCAGCACCCGGGCCGTCGCCCGCGGCGTCATCGTTCGTACGTCCTCGCCGTCCAGCCGTACCACGCCGCCGTCCGGCCGCAGCGCCCGGTACACGCACCGCAGCAGGGTGGACTTGCCGCTGCCGTTCGGCCCGACCAGGCCGACGAACGCCCCGCTGTCCACGGCGAGCCGCATGCCGTCGACCAGCCGTGCCCCGGCCGCCTCCACCGTCACGCCCTCGATGTCCAGCCGCACGGTCACCGCCCCCCGAACGCGTAGCCGCCGCGCCGCATCAGCAGCAGGAAGGCGGGCACCCCCACCACCGCGGTGATCACCCCGACGGGCAGTTCGACGGGCGCGAGCACGAGCCGGGACAGCAGGTCAGCCCACACCAGCAGCACGGCCCCGGCGAGCGGCGCCACCGCCAGCACCCGGCGGTGATCGGCCCCCACCAGCATCCGCGCGACATGAGGCACCATCAGCCCGACGAACCCGATCGCCCCGCTGACCGCCACCACCGTCCCGGTCACCGCGGCCGTCACCAGGAACAGCTCCCGCCGCAGCACCGACGGCCGGACCCCCAGCGCGGCCGACGTCTCGTCGCCCATCGCGAGCGCGTTGAGCGCCTCGGACCGGCGGCGCAGCCACCCCCACCCGGCCAGCACGGCCGCCCCGGCCAGCGGCACCTGCGCCCACGTCGCGCCCCCGAGGCTGCCCAGCAGCCACATCATCGCCGTGCGCGCCGCCTCGCCCCGGGACGCGCCGAACACCATCACGGTGGTGAGCGCCTGGAAGCCGTACGCCAGTGCCGTCCCCGTCAGGATCAGCCGCAGCGGGGTCAGCCCGTGCGGCGAGCGGGCCATCGCGTACACCAGCGCCGTCGCCGCGAGCGCCGACGCGAAGGCGGACAGGGACAGCGCCCACACCCCGAGTCCCGCGAACACCCCCAGCAGGATCACCGCGTTGGCGCCGACCGCGGCGCCGGAGGAGATGCCGAGCACGAACGGATCGGCGAGCGCGTTGCGCACCATCGCCTGCACGGCCACCCCGACGGCCGCCAGTCCCGCGCCGGCCACGGCGCCCAGCACGGCGCGCGGCAGCCGGATCTCCCAGACGATCGTGTAGGCCGCCACGTCGCGGGCTTCGATGCTCCCGCCGGTCAGGCCCGCCCACAGCAGCCGCAGGACCTCGCCCCAGCCGATCCCGGCGGCGCCCAGCCCCACACCGCAGACCAGCGACACCAGCAGCAGCAGTCCGAGGCCGACGGCGAGCGGTCCGACCGGCAGGCGCGCCGACCCCGGGCGCGCGGTCGGTGTCCGTGGCGGGCTTCGGTGCACGGGCGGGCGGTCCTTCACCTGGGGCCGCCGTCGGACCGGACGGGAGAGACAGCCCAGGACCGCGTGCGGTCGCGGGTCCCCTCTCGCAGTCCGCGGCGAGCAGTCAACGGGTCGCTGCCACCACGGGCGATCGGGCTCACGCGACGGACCGGACGGGCCGCGCGCACACCGTTGCGGGTCAGCGCCGGACTCTCACCGGACTTCCCCCGCGGGAGGCTCCGGGAGCGTAGCAAACGCAGTTGTGCGGCCACGGGGCGGGGCACCCGGCGGGCGCGGGAGGGGACCGGCGGGCGCGGGAGGGGACCGGCGGGCGCGGGAGGGGACCGGCGGGCGCGGCCGCCCGCCGACCGACGTGCGCCCGTGCGGGGACGGGTGAAGACTGGGAGCAGGCGGGACCGGTGCGTCCCGCCCCCGAAGAGACGCGATCGACACGCGGTGCGACCGGATCACCGCACCACGCCCCCGCGACCCGCCCGGACGTCAGGCGCCGTGACCGGCGGTCCACCGTCGCACAGAGGGGTCCCGATCATGGGCGGCATCAGCGGTACGGCACTGGAAGGTCTGCGCGAAGGGCTGCGGGGGCCCGTCATCACCGAGCAGGACCCGGGCTACGACGACGCCCGCAGCATCTACAACGCCATGATCGACCGGCGTCCTGCGGCCATCGCCCGCTGCGCCGACGTCGCCGACGTGCGGACCGTCCTCTCCGTCGCGCGGGACAGCGGGGTCGAACTCGCCGTGCGCGGCGGCGGGCACAGCGGACCCGGCCTGTGCATGGTCGACGACGCGCTCGTGCTCGACCTGTCGGCCCTGCGCGGTGTGCGCGTGGACCCGGCCGCGCGCACCGCCGAGGTCGCCGGCGGCGCCCAGCTCGGCGACCTGGACCACGCGGCCCACACGTTCGGCCTCGGCGTACCGGCCGGCATCATCTCGATGACCGGCGTGGGCGGGCTCACCCTCGGCGGCGGCCACGGCTATCTGACCCGCGCCTTCGGCCTCACCGCCGACAGCCTGCTCTCCGCCGACGTGGTCCTCGCCGACGGCACCTTCGTCACCGCCTCCGCGGACGAACACCCCGACCTGTTCTGGGCGCTGCGGGGCGGCGGCGGGAACTTCGGCGTCGTCACCTCGTTCACCTTCCGGCTGCACCCGGTGGACACCGTCGGGGTCGCGGTCACGGTGTGGTCCGTCGACCGCACGCCCGAAGTCCTGCGCTGGTACCGGGAGTTCCTGCCCGCCGCACCCCGCGACCTGTACGGCTTCTTCACCCTCCTCGAAATCCCGCCCGGCCCGCCCTTCCCGCAGGAGATCCACGGGCGGAAGATGTGCGGCGTCGTCTGGTGCGCCACCGGCGGCCTCGCGGGCGAGGGCCTGGAACGGGCCCTCGAAGTCGTCGGCGATCCCGCGCCGCCCGCCTTCCACTTCACCACGCCCCTGCCCTACCCGGCGCTCCAGAGCATGTTCGACGCGCTGATCCCCAAGGGCTACCAGTGGTACTGGCGCGGCGACTTCTTCGACCGGATCACCGACGGCGCGATCGACGTGCACCACGAGTACGGCGAGAAGCTGCCCACCCCGCTCTCCCTGATGCACCTGTACCCGGTGGACGCCGCCGCCCACGACGCCGGACCGGACGACACGGCCTGGGCCTACCGCGACGCCGTGTGGTCCGGGGTGATCGCGGGCATCGACCCGGACCCCGCCAACGCCGACGCGATACGGCGGTGGACCGTCGACTACTGGACGGACCTGCACCCGCACTCCATGGGCGGCTCGTACATCAACTTCATCGGCGAGGGGGAGAGCCCGGACCGGGTCCGCTCCACCTACCGCGGCCACTACGACCGGCTCGCCGCCGCCAAGCGGACCTACGACCCGGACAACTTCTTCCACGCCAACCAGAACATCGCCCCCGCCACCGGCTGACCGCCCCGCCGGCGGATCGTCCGCACAGGTCAGCACCCCGGACCCGTGATCGACTGGAGGGCCGTACGGCACCGGCGTACGGTCGAATGGTGGCGGACGCACCAGCCACCCAACCCCCGCCACGGCGCGATGCGATGAGCGAAACCGAGCCGACCCCCGAAGCACGGGCGACGACCCCGCGAGAGGCGCGGGGTGAGGACGGCCGCGGCAACGGCATGGCGCTGCTGGTCATCGCCTCCTGCCAGCTCATGGTGGTGCTCGACATCACCATCGTGAACATCGCCCTGCCGGAGATCCAGCGCGCGCTGGACTTCTCCACGACCAGCCTGTCGTGGGTCGTCAACGCCTACACCCTCACCTTCGGCGGGCTCCTGCTCCTGGGCGGCAGGATGGGCGACATCCTGGGCCGGCGGCGCGTGTTCGTCTTCGGCGTGCTGCTGTTCGCGCTCGCCTCACTCCTCGGCGGGCTGTCCCAGAACTCCTGGCAACTCCTCGCCGCCCGCGCCCTCCAGGGAGTCGGCGGCGCCATCGCCTCACCGACCTCCCTCGCCCTCATCAGCACGACCTTCCGCGAAGGCCCGGCACGCAACCGGGCGTTCGGGGTGTTCGCCGCCGTCTCGGCCGGCGGCGGCGCCATCGGTCTGCTGGCGGGCGGCATGCTGGTCGAATGGCTCAACTGGCGCTGGGTGCTCTTCGTCAACGTGCCCATCGGCCTGCTGATCGCGCTCGCCACCCCGCGCTGGATCCGCGAGTCCGAACGCCGCCCCGGACACTTCGACATCGCGGGCGCCCTCGCCTCCACCATCGGCATGGTGCTGCTCGTGTACGGGTTCATCAGGGCCGCGCAGGAAGGCTGGCGCGACCCGTTCACGCTCGCCTCGTTCGGCGCCGCCGTCCTGTTCCTCGCGCTGTTCGTGCTGATCGAGCGGCGTTCCCGGCAGCCGATCACCCCGCTGCACATGTTCGCCGACCGCAACCGCGCGGGCACCTACGGCATCATGCTCAGCCTCGCCGCCGCGATCTTCGGCATGTTCTTCTTCCTCACCCTCTTCGTGCAGGACGTGCTGGACTTCAGCCCCCTCCAGGCCGGACTGGCCTTCCTGCCGGTGAGCGCCGTCATCGCGGTCGGCGCCGGCCTGGCCTCCCAACTCCTGCCGAAGTACGGGCCGAAGCCCTTCATGGTGACGGGCGCGATCCTGGCCGCGGGGGGCCTCGCCTGGCTGACGCTGACCGACGTCGACTCCACCTACGCGGGCAGCATCCTCGGGCCGATGCTGGTCTTCAGCCTGGGCATGGGCATGGAGTTCGTGTCCCTGACGCTGATGGCGCTGTCCAACGTGCCCGTCCAGGAGACCGGCGCCGCCTCCGGACTGCTCAACGCCACCCAGCAGGTGGGCGGTTCCCTCGGACTGTCCATCCTCGTCACGATGTTCGGCACGGCCAGCAACAACGAGGCGGGCAGACAGATCCCCGCCTTCCTCTCCCAGGCGACCCCGGGGGAACGGCTGCGCTTCCAGCGCACCGGGCAGCTGCCGGCGCAGTACGCCGACCAGATCCTGGCCGCGGGAGTCTCCGCCGCCTTCGTCACGGCCGCGATCTTCACCGCCGTCGCCGCGGTGATCGCCCTCCTCGTGATCCAGGTCCGCCCCTCGGACCTGGAACGCCTCCAGGGCGGCGGCGCGGTCCCGGGGCCCTGAGAGCGCTCAGGCACGGACCGAGCTGGGGACCGGCCAGCCGATCGCGCGCCGGCGCCCACCGGCCGGCCCGCCCGGACCCCGTTGAGCGGGACGCGCCCCGACGCGCCTACGCCTCGGCCCCGTTCGGGAGTCCGGGGAGCGGCGGCACCGGGGCGACGCGATGGCTGAGGCTCGCGCCGAAGGCCGCCTGTCCACCCGTGCCGCTGCGCGCCGCTCCGCTCCGCTCAGGCGGGACGTATCGCGCTGTGGAGCGCGGCCTCCCCGGCGTAGTGGACCGACTCCTCGCGGATGGCCGCGCCCGGTCCCGGGGCGTGGATCATCAGGCCGCCGCCGGAGTAGATCCCGACGTGACCGACGTGGAAGAGGACCAGGTCGCCGGGTTCCAGGCGGTCCAGCGCGACTCCCTGACCTGCGGTGGCCTGCTCCGGGGCCGTACGGGGCAGCGTGATGCCGGCCGCCTTGTACGCGGCCCGGGTCAGCCCCGGGCCGTCGTAGGACCCGGGACCCGACGTGCCCCAGACACAGGGCTTGCCGAGCTGGGCCCGCGCGAACTCCAGGGCCCGGACAGCGCGGGTGTCCCGCGGGGCGGGCACGGCGGCGTACGTCCCGCTCGCCGCGAGGGCGCCGGGAACGGCGAAGGCACCGGTGCCGGTGAAGGGGTCCGCGGAGGGGAAGCTGCCGGTCCCGGTGAGCGGGTCTGGGGGCGGGAAGCTGCCGGTCCCGACCGGGTCCGCGGCCGGGAAGCCACCGGTGCCGCTCACCGGGTCTGCGGCTGGGAAGGCACCGGTCCCGCTCACCGGGTCCGCGGTGGGGAGGCTCCCCGCGCCCGTGAGGGGGTCCGCGGCGGGGAAGGTGCCGGTCGCCGTCAGCGGGCCCTGGGCCGGGTAGCCGCCGGTTCCGCCGAGCGGGTCCGCGGCGGGGAACGCGCCGGTGCCGCTCAGCGGGTCCGTGGCGGGGTACGTCCCGGTGTTCGTCGGCGGATCGGTCCGGGTGAAGGTGCCGGTCGCCGTCAGCGGGTCCGGGGCCGGGTAGGCACCGGTGAGGGGGTTCACGGAGGGGAAGGTGCCCGTGCTGGTGAGCGGGCCCGCGACGGGGAAGGCCCCCGTGCCCGTCAGCGGGTCTGCCCGGGGGTAGGCGTCCGCCGCCGGGGCCTGCGGGGCAGCCCAGGACACCGGCTCCGCGCCCCTCGTGATCAGGTCCGCCGCGCTCTGCGCCTCCGGGGCCTGCCAGGGAGGCCCCGCCGGGGGCTGCGCCGTGGCCGGTGCGCCGCCCCAGGTGTCCGTGACGGACGGCGCCGCGATCGCCGCGACCGGGTTGCTCCGGGCGGCAGTGTGGGCGGACATGAGCGCGCGGGCCCGCGCGAGCTTGCCCTGATTGCGTTCCTTGCCCGACCGCAGGGACGACTGCTCCCGCCCGGGATCGGCGGCCTGCGCGGGCAGCGCGAGCGCGGTCGACGCGCTCTGCCCGCCCGACGGCGTCCGCGGCGCGGCGGCCGGTCCGGCCGCCAACTCCGGCCGAGGGGACCGGAGATCCCCGCCGGCGGCCAACTCCGCGGCGGCGCCGGCGGTTTCGCCGCGGGTCCCGCCGACTCCGGTCGCGGGACGTGCGGACCGGGGTGCCGCCGGGCGTACGGGCGCCGCCTGGCGCGGCAGCGCGGCCGGCACCGTCGGACCCAGCTTGGCGCGGGCCATGTCGAACCACTGCCGGGCCACACCGTCGAGCGTCGAGTCGCCGCGCCTGCCGTCCCCGCCCCCGGCCCCGGCGGCGCCTCGTCCGCCCTCCGCCGGGCGGTCGGCCCGCTGGCGCGGCCCTGTCGACGACGCCCGGGTGGCGTTGAAGGTCCCCGTGTCCGACTCGGCCTGGTCGTACAGCGAGCTGACCCGGCGGCTGATCTCCTCCCGGCTCGGTGCCTCGTCCCCGGGCTGCGGGGCGGCGTTGGCCGTCTGCGCCAGCAGGGCCACCGAGGTGAGGGCTGCCGAGGCGAGCGCGGAGTTGCGCAGGCCGGGGAGGCTCGATGCCCCCGGGCGCGCGGGGCGTTCCGACGCCATGGGCGACGTACTCCTTCCGTACTCCGCCTACCGGGTTAGCTGACGGGTTCGGGCGGACAGGCGGTCCGGAAGGTGTGCCCTACGGCCGTTGCCCCGCGGGGCAGTTGGCCGATTCACCCCAAGTTCGGTGGGTCCCCGGCTCCCGTGGGCCCGTGCGGGCACACCGGACTCGGCGGAGGCCGCGCGTCCCGGCGGGGTTCGCCGGAGGTGATCGTGCGGTCTGAGCCGTAACTTAACCAACTTGTGAGTCTCACGTGAAGATTGACGTGTGAAATGTCCGATACGTTTTTGTGACCTTCGCCGCGGGAGGCGGAACGGCACGCCGGCCGCTGCGCCGCGCGCAGGCCCCGCCACGCTGCGTGGCCGTCCGGGTCCGGGTCGGCGGCCGGGCCCGGGGTGAGCGCGCCGCGCGCGGCGTGTGACGCCGAGGAGCGCCGCGGAGAGGTCTTGCTCCCGCCCGCGAAACGCGCCACACTGATACCGAACGAATGGTCGGTAGGGAAGCGGGAAGCGATGACGACCTCACACTCCGCCGAGGCGCCCCCCGAAGGGCCGCTCCAGGAGCATTTCGACGCGACGATCGCGCGCGACCAGCGCGTCGAGCCGCGCGACTGGATGCCCGAGGGCTACCGCCGGACGCTGATCCGGCAGATCGCGCAGCACGCCCACTCGGAGATCATCGGGATGCAGCCCGAGGGGGAGTGGATCACCAAGGCCCCCTCGCTGCGCCGCAAGGCGATCCTGTTCGCCAAGGTGCAGGACGAGGCCGGCCACGGGCTGTACCTGTACTCGGCGGCGGAGACGCTGGGCGCGGACCGCGCCGACCTGACCGAGCGGCTCATCGAGGGCCGCCAGAAGTACTCGTCGATCTTCAACTACCCGACCCTGAGCTTCGCCGACGTCGGCGTGATCGGCTGGTTCGTGGACGGCGCGGCGATCTGCAACCAGGTGCCGCTGTGCCGCAGCTCCTACGGCCCCTACGCGCGCGCGATGGTGCGGATCTGCAAGGAGGAGTCCTTCCACCAGCGTCAGGGCTACGAACTGCTGATGACGATGATGCGCGGTACCGGCGCCCAGCGCGAGATGGTCCAGGACGCCGTGGACCGCTGGTGGTGGCCCTCGCTGATGATGTTCGGCCCGCCCGACGACGCCTCGCCCAACTCCGCGCAGTCGATGGCCTGGAAGATCAAGCGGCACAGCAACGACGAACTGCGCCGCCGCTTCGTCGACATGACCGTCCCGCAGGCCGAGAAGCTCGGCGTCACCCTGCCCGACCCGGAGCTGCGCTGGAACGCCGAGCGCGGCCACCACGACTTCGGCACCCCCGACTGGGACGAGCTGACCCGGGTCATCAAGGGCGACGGGCCGTGCAACGCCCGTCGCGCGGAGCGGCGCAGGACCGCTCACGAGGAGGGCGCCTGGGTGCGTGAGGCGGCCACCGCCCACGCCGCCAGGCAGGCCGCCCGCGCACGGAAGGAAACGGTGGCATGAGCCCCCAGCAGCAGGAGTGGCCGCTCTACGAGGTCTTCGTGCGCGGCAAGCGCGGACTCAACCACGTCCACGTGGGCTCGCTGCACGCCGCCGACGACCGCATGGCCCTGACCCACGCCCGCGACCTGTACACCCGCCGCAACGAGGGCGTCAGCATCTGGGTCGTGCGCTCCGCGCACATCGCCGCCTCCACCCGCGACGAGAAGGACCCCTTCTTCGCGCCCAGCGCCGACAAGGTCTACCGCCACCCGACCTTCTACGACATCCCCGACGACGTCCCGCACATCTGAAGGAGAGGGCATGAGTGACGACCACGTCTACCTGACCCTCGCCGAGGGACACGAGGACGACACCCGCTGGGCCTACGGCACCGGCTTCGAGGACCCCCTGCACGGCGTGGACACCGCCGTGCCCGACGGGGTCGACGCCGCCGCGCTCGCCGCCGTCTGCGTCGCGCTGGCCGACGACGCGCTCGTCTCGGCCCAGCGCCTGGGGGAGTGGGTCACCCGCGCCCCCGAGCTGGAGGAGGAGGTGGCCCTCGCCAACATCGGACTCGACCTGCTCGGCCAGGCCCGCCTGCTGTACTCCCGCGCCGGCCAGGCCGACGGCACCGCGCGCGGCGAGGACGCCTACGCGTACTTCCGTGACCCGGCGGACTTCCGCAACGTCCGGCTCGCCGAACTGCCCAACGGCGACTTCGCGTTCTCGGTCGTGCGGCTCCTGGTCCTGGCCAGCTGGCGGCTCGCGCACTTCCAGGAGCTGGCCGCGCACCCGGACCCCGTCCTCGCGGCCGTCGCGGGCAAGGGCGTCAAGGAACTGAGCTACCACCGCCAGTACGCGGCGGAATGGACGGTGCGCCTCGGGGACGGCACCGACGAGTCGCACCGCAGGACGCGCCGCGCCCTGGAGCAGGTCGGCCCGTACCTGGGCGAGCTGTTCACCGCGCACGACGTACGCGACGACGTCGTCACCGTGCTGCGCCAGGTCACCGAGGCGGCCGGACTGCCCATGCCGGTCTACCGCCCGCTGCCCGGCTCCGGCCGCGACGGCGAGCACACCGGCCATCTCGCCCCGCTGCTGGCCGAGTTGCAGGGCGTGGCCCGCGCCCACCCGGAGGCGACATGGTGACCACCGCGACCGACGCCCGGCGCGCCCGGCACATCGCCGAGCAGGTGCCGGACCCCGAACTGCCCATGCTCACCCTCGCCGACCTCGGCGTCCTGCGCGGCGTCGAACTCACCGGGGACGGCACGGTCGTCGCGAGCCTCACCCCGACCTACTCGGGCTGCCCCGCGATGGCCGAGATGCGCGCCGACGTCGCGGCGCGGCTGCGGGCCCACGGGTACCCCCGCGTCGTGATCCGCACGGTCCTCGACCCCCCGTGGACCAGCGACTGGATCACCCGGGACGGCCGCCGCAAGCTCGCGGAGCACGGCATCGCGCCGCCCGGCCCCGCACCGCGCGGCGGCCCGGTGCCCCTGGTGCTGTCGCCCGTCCGGCACGCGGTGACCTGCCCGCGCTGCGGCTCGGCGGAGACCGAGGAGACCTCCCGGTTCGCCGCCACCTCCTGCAAGGCGCTGTGGCGATGCCGCGCCTGCCGTGAGCCGTTCGAGTACGTCAAGGAGATCTGAATGGACGGCCTGAGGCAAGCACAGACGGCCCCCGCGGCATCCCCGCGCGTCCGCCGCCGCCCCGCCTTCCACCGGCTGCGCGTCGCCGCCGTGCAGCCGCTGTGCCCGGACGCGGTCGCCGTCTCCTTCGACGTCCCGGCCGAACTGGCCGAGGAGTTCACGTTCAGCCCCGGCCAGTCGCTGACGCTGCGCCGGGAGATCGAGGGGCGGGACGAGCGGCGGTCGTACTCGATCTGCTCGCCGGCCGGAGCGGCCCCGCGCATCGGTGTGCGGGTCGTGCCGGGCGGGCTGTTCTCCTCCTGGCTGGTCGACGGCGTGCGCGCGGGCGACCTCGTCGACGTGATGGGTCCGACGGGCGCCTTCACCCCCGACCTCACCTCCCACGGCCACCATGTGCTGATCGCGGCCGGCTCCGGGATCACCCCGATGATGTCCATCGCCGAGTCGGTCCTGGCCGCCGACGCCCGGTCCTCGGTCACCCTGTTCTACGGCAACCGCCGTACCGGCACGGTCATGTTCGCCGACGAACTCGCCGACCTGAAGGACCTCTACCCGGCCCGCTTCCAGCTCGCGCACGTGCTCTCGCGCGAACCCCGCGAGGCCGAGGTGCTCTCCGGCCGCATCGACGCCGAACGGCTCACGGCACTGGTAGCGGCGCTGGTCGACGTACCGACGGCGGACCACTGGTGGCTGTGCGGGCCGCACGGCATGGTCCAGGACGCCCAGCGGGTGCTCAGCGGCCTCGGGGTCCCGCGCGAGCGCGTCCACCAGGAGTTGTTCTACGCCGACGACGAGCCCGTACGGCAGACGCGCCACGAGGAGTCCGGGCCCCGGGGGCCGGTCAGCCAGGTCACCGTCACCCTCGACGGACGCTCCACCACCGCGGCCCTGTCGAGGGAGCGGACCGTCCTCGACGGCGCCCAACGCACCCGCCCCGACCTGCCGTTCGCCTGCAAGGGAGGTGTCTGCGGCACCTGCCGGGCCCTGGTCACCGACGGCAAGGCCGACATGCGCCGCAACTTCGCGCTGGAACCGGCCGAGGTCGCGGCCGGCTACGTGCTGACCTGCCAGTCCTACCCGGTGTCCGAGTCGCTGACCGTGGACTACGACAGCTGACCGCCCCGTGCCGGCGGAAGGACGGGCACGGAAGAATGAGCGGCGAGGAAAGCGAAAGGGCTGGTTACAGGAGAAGTGTGAGAAGGAAGCCCCTTCATGGCCTCGCCGCGCCGCACGCTATCAGTCACTCCGGGATCAGGTCGCGCAGGTTTTCCGGCGTCACGACCGTCGAGTCCGGGTGCAGTCCGTCCGGGCGGGCCAGACCGATGTAGGTGACCGGGCCCTCGGGCACCGCCCCGCCGTCCCACACGGTCGTCTCCGCCGCGCCCATCAGGCCGGTGAGGTGGCGCACCGTCAGCCGCCGCCGCTCCACGATCCCGCGCAGCAGCGTCGCCACGGTCACCCGGCTGCCCTCGACCCGGTTGGCCGTGGGACTGCCGCTCAGGTACAGGTGCAGCCACGTGGCGTGCCAGCGGCCGTCCTCGCCCCGCCGGAAGGCCAGGGGCAGCGCCACCCGGCCGGGACCGCGCAGCTCCGACTTCATGCGCACGGTACGCGGCTCGAAGGGCCTACCCTTCTGCTCGCCCTCACGCACCATGAACCCGAAGAACGACTCCTCGACCTCCTCGAATCCCTCACCGGCGAACAGGTTCACCTGCGGCACGACGAACGTGCCGCGCACGGCCCCGAGCCGCAGCTCGATGAACTCCGAGGCCCCGTCGGGGGCTTCGGTGAGGTCCCCGGAGTGCTCGCCCTCGACCGCGGTGAGGTTGGTGTACGACACTGTTGATCACCGCCCGGTTCTCCCGGACCGGGATCCCGTCGGGCTGCGGCGCGGCCACGCACCGGTCGGCGAGCAGGCCGAGATCGTGCAGCCCGTCCTCGCCGAGCGGCGTGCGGCTGCCCGCCAACGCCAGGTAGAGCGCCGCGACTTCGGTGTCCGCGTCCGCACCGAGGTGCAGCACCGTCAGCCGGTCCCCCGCGACGGCGACCAACTCCTCATGGTGCCCCAGCAGTTCATCGTAGGTGTGCTGGTAGCGGCCGTACGAAGGGAGCGTGAGCAGGTCGAGGACGCCTTCGGACAGCTGACACAGGACCGATCGGCGGGAGCGCTCGTCGTCGAGCGCCTCGGCGACGCAGCGCGCCCAGAACTCCCGGGTGTCCGGCACGTTGGCCGGGAAGTCGATGAAGTAGGCGTTGTGCCGGACGTGGTCGCCGGCCATCTCGCGGACCGTGCCCAGGGTGCGCACGGCGGTGTCGACGACCGTGCCCTCGCTCAGGCCCGCGAGCCGCCGGAACAGTTCGGCGGAGAGCTTGAAGCCCGCGGACAGCAGAGCGGCGTCGAACTGCCGTGCCGCCGCGGCGCCTTCCCCGGCGGGACCCACGGGAGAGGGAACGCGACGGGTGTGCCGGACGACCAGGTGTTCGAGAGGATGGACCATGCCGGGATGGTCGCAGAACCCCGCGCGCGGACGCATGCGGATATCGACGGACGTGAATGCCGCGGAGCGGCGGGTGCGTCCGCACACCCTCTCCGGTCCGCCGACCCCTCTTTCGCCGACCCGGCCCGCCGGGCTCGACGCCGGTCGCCTCGCCCGGCCGTCGCGCCCGCCCCCGGCCTCAGGAGTCCTTGGCCGCGCGCTCCTCGTCCCGGCGCCTGAGCCGGGCCGCCTCCTTGCGCACGTCGGCCTGGGTGGCCCGTTCCTTGACCAGCCACTCGGGCTGCTCCTGCTTCAGCGCGTCGATCTGGGCGCTGGTCAGCGGCTCCGTGACACCGCCGCGGGCGAGCCCCGCGATGGAGACGCCGAGCCTCTGCGCGACGACCGGACGCGGGTGCGGACCGTCCCGGCGCAGGTCGGACAGCCACTGCGGCGGGTCGGTCTGGAGCGCGGTCAGCTCGGCCCGGGTGACCGCGCCCTCCTGGAACGCGGCGGGGGTGGCTTCGAGGTACACACCCAGCTTCTTCGCCGCGGTCGCGGGCTTCATGGACTGGGTGCTGTGGTGCGACGTCATGCCCACCAGGGTATCGACCGGGTGAGCCCCCGCCGACCACGGCCGGTAACCTGGCCAGGTGACAGGCTCGGCGGTACCCCCTTCGTTCCGGCTCGCGTACGTCCCCGGCGTCACCCCCTCGAAGTGGGTGCGGGTCTGGACCGAACGCTTCCCGGACGTCCCCCTCACCCTGCACGCGGTGGCCGCCGGCGAGGCCGCGGACGCGCTCCGCGACGGCGCGGCGGACGCCGGTCTCGTCCGGCTGCCGGTGGACCGCGCGTTCTTCAGCGCCATCCCCCTCTACACCGAGACCACGGTGATCGTCGTCCCCAGGGACCACGCCGTCGCGGCGGTCGACGAGGTCAGCGGCGAGGACCTCGCCGACGAGATCGTCCTGCACCCCCTCGACGACGTCCTCGGCTGGGAGCGGCCGCCCGGCCGGCCGGCCTTCGAGCGTCCCGCGACCACCGCGGACGCCGTCGAACTCGTCGCGGCGGGGATCGGTCTGCTCGCGGTGCCCCAGTCGCTGGCCCGGCTGCACCACCGCAAGGACCTCACCTACCGGACGCTGACCGGCGCCCCGCAGTCGGACGTCGCCCTGTCCTGGCCCGAGGAGGCGACCACCGACCTGGTCGAGGACTTCATCGGCGTCGTCCGGGGCCGCACGGTCAACAGCACCCGAGGCCGTACGGCGCCCCCGGCCCCGGCCGCCGGGGAGCGGACCGGACGCGCGCGCCCCGAGGGCGGACAGCGCGCGGAAGGCGGCCGGGGCCGGCGGGGCGGGACCAAGGGCACCACCGGAGCCAGGGGTGCCAAGGGCACCGGGGGCGCCCGGGGGACCGGGGGAGCGAAGGGCGCCAAGGGCACCGGCCGGGGCAGGCCCCGCCGCAAGTCCTGAGGGGCGTACGCCGTGGGTCGACGGCTCTGGCGCGCACCGGAACCCGGCGCCGGCTGACCGGCCGCCGCGCGCGGCCGGTCGTACGCGGCCAGTCCCACCCGGCCCGAGCCGTGAACTCCCGCTGCCCGCCGCGCGGCAGCAGCCCGGCGGCGGCGAAC
>NZ_AGBF01000019.1 GCF_000225525.1 Streptomyces zinciresistens K42
CACCGCCCGCCGCGGCCCCCACCGCAGGCGGCCCCCCGCCGCGGACGGCCACCGCCCCGCCGGCCCCGTGCCGCGGCTAGAACACCTCGTCCACCGCGGGCAGCGTGCCCGTGCGGGCCGCCCTGGCGTACCAGTGCGCGCTCGACTTCGGGGTCCGCGCCAGGGTCCCGTAGTCGACGTACACCGCCCCGAACCGCTTCTCGTAGCCGTACGCCCACTCGAAGTTGTCCATCAGGGACCACAGGTAGTAGCCCCGCACGTCCGCGCCGTCGGCGATCGCGCGGCGCACCGCGGAGAGGTGGCCGTGCAGATAGGCGACGCGCTCCGGGTCGTGCACCCGGCCCTCGGCGTCGGGCTTGTCGTCGTAGGCCGCGCCGTTCTCCGTGATGTAGAGCGCCAGCCCCGGCGCTTCCCGGGTGTAGCGCATGAGCAGCTCGTGCAGACCGGTCGGGTCGACGGACCAGCCCATCTCGGTGCGCTCGCCCGGCGACTGGTGGAACAGCACGTCGTCCGCGCCGGGCCACGGCGAGTGCTCGCTCGCCCCGTGGCCGTCGGCGCGCGGGCCGCTCGGCCGCTCGGCGGCGGCGGAGACCAGGGCCGGGGTGTAGTAGTTCAGGCCCAGCGCGTCCAGCGGCTGGTGGATCGCCGCCAGGTCGCCGTCCTGGACGAAGGACCAGTCCGTCAGCCGCGCGGTCGCGTCGAACAGCGTGCGCGGGTAGGCCCCGTGCAGGATCGGGCCGTGGAAGATCCCGTTGGCCAGGTCGTCGATCGTGCGGACCGCGACCAGGTCGGCCGGGTCCTGCGAAAGCGGCCGTACCACGGAGGAGTTGAGGCTGAGCGCCACCGTGTTGCGGGCCGGCATCACCGAGCGCAGGGCGGTGGTGCCCAGGCCGTGCGCGAGGTTGAGGTGGTGGGCCGCCCGCAGCGACGCCTCCGGCTCGGTGCGGCCCGGCGCGTGCACGCCCGAGGCGTAGCCGAGGAAGGCGCTGCACCACGGCTCGTTGAGCGTGATCCAGTTCTCCACCCGGTCGCCGAGCGCCTCGCCGACGATCTGCGCGTACTCGGCGAAGCGGTACGCGGTCTCGCGCTCCGGCCAGCCGCCCGCGTCCTCCAGCTCCTGCGGAAGGTCCCAGTGGTAGAGGGTGAGCGCCGGCTTGATGCCGCGCGCCAGCAGCTCGTCCACCAGCCGGCGGTAGAAGTCCAGGCCCACCTGCACCGCGGGGCCGCGCCCCGTCGGCTGGACCCGGGACCAGGAGACGGAGAAGCGGTACGCGTCCAGGCCGAGGTCGGCCATCATCGCCACGTCGTCGCGGAAGCGGTGGTAGTGGTCGACAGCGATGTCACCGTGCTCGCCGCCGGCCGTGCGGCCCGGTGTGTGGCTGAAGGTGTCCCAGATGGAGGGCGTGCGGCCGCCCTCCCGCACCGCTCCCTCGATCTGGTACGCCGAGGTCGCGGCGCCCCACAGGAAGGAGGAGGGGAAGGACGGGGAAGACATGGGCTCAGGCATGGAAGCGCTCCCATATGAGGTCGTGGAGACCGACGGGTACGAGGGGGAAGAAGGGCGGTGGGCTGGCGGGGGACGGGAGGGGAGCGAGGGCCGGGGCGGCGGTGACCCGGCCCCCGGAGCCGCACGGACCGGACGCGGGGGGACGTCAGCCCTTGACCGCGCCCTGCATGATGCCGCCCACGATCTGCTTGCCGAACAGCAGGAAGGCGATCAGCAGCGGCAGCGTGCCCAGCAGCGCGCCCGCCATGATCACCGCCTGGTCGGGGACGTACCCCGTGCCGAGCGAGTTCAGCGCGACCTGCACGGTCGGGTTCTCCTGGTTGAGGGCGATGATCGGCCACAGGAAGTCGTTCCAGGCGAACACGAACGTCAGCAGGCCGAGCACGGCCATCGCGGGCCGCGCCGCGGGGAAGACCACGTGCCAGACGACCCGCAGACTGCTCGCGCCGTCCACCCGCGCCGCCTCGATCAGCTCGCTCGGCAGCGCCTGGAGCAGGTACTGCCGCATGAAGAACGTCCCGAAGGCCGTGCACAGCGTCGGCAGGATCACCGTCTGGAGCTGGTTGGACCAGCCGAGGTCCGCCATCCACAGGTACAGCGGTACGACCGCCAGCTGCGGCGGGATCATCATCGTGCCGATCGTCAGCAGCAGCAGCACGCCGGAGAAGCGGAAGCGCAGCTTGGCGAAGGCGAAGCCCGCCAGCGTGGAGAAGAGCACGGTGCTGATCGTGATCATGCTCGCCACGAAGATCGTGTTGAACATGGCCGTGCCGAGCCCGCCCTCCTCCCACGCCCGCTCCATGTTCTTGAAGAGGTTCCCGCCGAACCACAGCGGCGGCGGGGTCTCCGCGAGCCGCTGGTTGGTGCGCGAGGCCGCGATGGCCGTCCACACCAGCGGGGCCAGCGACACCAGCGCGAAGAGGGACAGCACCACGTAGGTGAGGGGGCCCGCGTGCAGCTGCTTGCCCGCGCCCATCACCCGGGGCCGCGCCCGCCGGCCCTTGTCGGCGGGCTCCGTGGACTGCGGCGGTGACGTCAGTTCGGTCGCGGTCATTGGGACTTCCTCAGCCGTCGGGAGATCAGCAGCTGGATCACGGCGACGATCAGCAGGATCAGGAACATCGACCAGGCGATCGCGGACGCCTTGCCGAGGTTGCCGATGATCCAGCCCTGGTCGTACATGTACAGGCCGAGCGTCTGGTACTGGTGCTCGGAACCGCCCTTCGAACCGCTCACCCCGCCGAACAGCAGGGGCTCGCCGAAGAGCTGGGTCGCGCCGATCGTCGACACGACCACCGTGAACAGGATCGTCGGCCGCAGCTGCGGGACCGTCACATGGATGAACTGCTGCCAGCGGTTGGCGCCGTCGATGGCGGCCGACTCGTACAGATCGGCTGGGATGGCCTGCATGGCGGCCAGATAGATCAGCGCGTTGTAGCCGGTCCAGCGCCAGATCACGATCGAGGACACCGCGAACTGCGAACCCCAGTCGGACTCGCGCCAGTTGACGGGGTCGATCCCGACGAAGTCCAGCAGCCAGTTGATCATGCCGCCGTCCCAGGAGTACAGCAGCACGAAGACCAGCGTCGCCGCCGCCACCGAGGTGGCGTACGGGGTGAGCATCACGACCCGCCACACGGTCGAGCCGCGCAGCTTGTAGTTGAGCAGATGCGCCATGCCGATCGCGATCAGCAGCTGCGGAACCGTGGAGATCACACCGATGGTGAGGGTGTTCCCCAGCGCGTTCCAGAAGAATTCCGAGGAGAGCAGGTTCTCGTAGTTCTTCAGACCGGCCCAGGTCTGGCCGTCGAGGTCGGCCAGCTGCACGTTGTGCAGCGAGTACCAGGCCGTGTAGAGCAGCGGGACGAGCGAGAACGCCCCGAACACGATGAAGAAGGGGGCGATGAACACGTACGGCGACGCCTTCATGTCCCAGCGGTACAGCCGGCTGCGCCAGGAGTCGCCCCCGGGAGCCGGCGTACCGCGACCGCGCCCGGCCGCGCCCGGCTGGTCACCGGGCGCGGCGTCGGCGCTCGACGCGGGATGCGTGAGGGCCTGCTTGGGACTGCTCACTGGCCGAGCACGTCCTTGATCTCGTTGGTCGCGGCCTCCCAGCCCTGCGCCGGGCTCTTGCCCCTCTGCTCGACCTGGAGGATGCCGATGTCGGTGATGGCGGTGCCGATCGGCTGGTCCTTCGCCCCGCGGAACTGGGACGGGATGGTCTTCGCGGAGGCCGAGAAGATCTCCGTGAGCGGGGCCTCGGAGAAGTACGCCTGGGTGGCGGCGGCCGGCTTCAGGCTGGAGTACGCCCCGGGAGCCGACGGGAAGCTGGCCTGCTTGGCGAAGACCTTCGCCTGCTGCTCGGGCGCGGTCAGCCACTTCGCCAGCTTGATGGCTTCCTTCTGGTTCTTGCCCGCCGTCGGCACACCGATGTACGAGCCGCCCCAGTTGGCGGCCGTCGGCGCCGCCGCGACGTCCCACTTGCCCTTGCCGGCGTCACCGGACTTCTCCTGGATGTAGCCGATCATCCAGGCCGGGCAGGCGACGGTGGCGAAAGTGCCGTTGGCGTAGCCCTGGTCCCACGGCTTGTCGAACTGCTTCAGCTTCGCCGACATGTTGCTCGTCGCCACGTCCATGGCGACGCTCCACGCCTTCTTCACGCCCGACGACTTGTCCCAGACGACGTTGCCGTCCTTGTCGTAGTACGTGGTGGTCTCGCCGCCGAGGGCCGCGTTGTAGACGGAGGAGGCGGAGTCCACGAACTTGGTGCCGCTCGGCGCCTTCTTCATGTAGTCCTTGCCGACCGCGACGTACTTGCTCCAGTCGCCCTTCCACTGCGCGGCGAGCTTGGTGCGGTCGGTCTCCAGACCGGCCTGCTGGAACAGGTCCTTGCGGTAGCAGATCGCCATCGGACCGATGTCGGTGCCGAGCCCGATCAGCTTGCCGTCCTTGGTGGTGGCCTGGGAGTTCTTCCAGTCCAGCCACTGGGACTTGTCGACCTCCTTGCCGAGGTCCACGAACTTGTCGCCCTGCGTCTGCACCGCCTCGGTGATGTTGCCGACCTCGATCGCCTGGATGTCGTCGGTGCCGGAGCCCGCCTGGAGGCGGGTCAGCGTCTTCGGCCAGTAGACGTCGGTACGGGTGGTGACGTTCTCCTTGATGGAGATGCCGGGGTTGAGCTTCATGTACTCGTCGTAGAGGCCGGCCTGCTTGTAGCCGAAGACACCGAAGGTGCCGATGGTGAGCGTGGTCTTGCCACCGCCGCTGTTGCCAGCGCCCTCGTTCGAAGAGCCGTTGTCCGAGTCCTCGGCGCAGCCGGCGAGCAGCCCCGTCGTCAGCGCGGCTGCGGCCGCGAAGGCCATCAGCCGGCGGGACCCGCGGGTACTCGTGCGCATTGCGTCCTCCTGTTGCCTGACGTGCCGACCCCCCGGCCAACTGCACTGTTGGGCCCGTTCATTGTTCACGCTGCGGCTCGGGCGGGGAACGTGCGGGACATGTATGTGTCAGGTGCTGTGGGAGCGCTCCCACAAGTGATGTGTTGAAGGTTCGCGGCTCCGAGCGGGGGTGTCAAGGGACCGGACACCGAGTTGTGTGTTCAGTTATCGGCCCGTTAACTAACCCACGCGGCGCGTGCGGAGCGAGCGGAGTCGGCCAAGATCGGCGGTGCTCGGCCGGTGCGGGGGCGTCCGTCCGCGGCCCCCGCCCACGGTCCCCCCACCGGGGGGACTGTTAAATTCCAGGCCAACGAAATGGTCAACGGGAGGCGGAGTCCATGGCAACCCACGGAACGCGGGGCCGCGGCGGCGGTCGGCCCACCCTCGAAGAGGTGGCGGCGCGGGCCGGCGTGGGCCGCGGCACCGTCTCCCGGGTGATCAACGGCTCGCCCCGGGTCAGCGACGCCACCCGCGCCGCGGTCGAGGCGGCGGTCACGGAGCTGGGCTACGTACCCAACACCGCCGCCCGCGCCCTCGCCGCCAACCGCACCGACGCCGTCGCGCTGGTCGTGCCCGAGCCGGAGACCCGCTTCTTCGCGGAACCGTACTTCTCGGACATGCTGCGCGGTGTGGGCGCCGAACTGTCCGACACCGAGATGCAGCTGCTGCTCATCTTCGCGGGCAGCGACAAGGAGCGCCGCCGGCTCGCCCAGTACCTGGCCGCCCACCGGGTCGACGGGGTGCTGCTGGTCTCGGTGCACGCCGACGACCCGCTGCCCGATCTCCTGGCCCAGCTGGAGATCCCCGCCGTGATCAGCGGCCCCAGATCGGCGGCCGAGACGCTGACCTCGGTGGACTCCGACAACTACGGCGGCGCCCGCTCCGCCGTCGAACACCTGCTCTCCCGCGGCCGCTCCCGCGTCGCCCACATCACCGGCCGGCTCGACGTCTACGGCGCCCAGCGCCGCGCCGACGGCTACCGCGACGCCCTGCGCGACCTGGGGCCGGGGGTGGACCCGGGGCTGATCGAGGCGGGCGACTTCACCGAGGAGGGCGGCACCCGGGCGATGCGCGCCCTGCTGGAGCGCCGCCCCGACCTCGACGCGGTCTTCGCCGCCTCGGACGTGACGGCGGCGGGCGCCCGCCACGCGCTGCGCGGGGCGGGCCGCCGCATCCCCGACGACGTCGCCCTGGTCGGCTACGACGACTCCGCCATAGCCCGCCACATGGACCCGCCCCTGACCAGCGTGCGCCAGCCGATCGAGGAGATGGGCCGGCGCATGATCGACCTGCTTCTCGCGGAGGTCGCGGACCGGCGCCCGGCTGCCTCGCGCGGGCTGGAGCGGACGCAGGCGGTCCTCGCCACGGAACTGGTGACCCGGGCGTCGTCCTGAGCGGCGGCGCCGCGCCCGGTCGCCCATGCGTAGCCGGGCGGAATCAGGGTAGGCAAAAGAATCAGCCGGTGACCTTTGGGACGAGGTCACCGGCTGATCTGCAGGGTGAGTGACGGGACTCGAACCCATTTTGTTACATGCCCTGACCTGCGAAGATGCGGGGATAGCGGACATAGCCACCCCCTTCGATGACGCTGGATGACACTCAATACCCCCCGAATGATGGGCCATGTTCCCACGGGAACACGGCCCGCGAGACCCCCACAGGACTCGGGGAGGTGAGTGCAAAGCGCTGCTACCGCGTACCAGACGACAGCGGCACCCCCGTCTACACCGGGGGTGCCGCGCGGCCGTGCGCCAGCGGGCCTGGGAAGCGAAGCCGGCGATGGCCGTTCGAGGGGCGGGCGAGCCCGCCATATTCAAACACTTGTTCTACAGGCATGGGGCGGAGCGGGCACCCGTCCCCCGTGAGCCCCACGCCTTCCGCGCGGGCCGTGACGACGAACCACCGAAAACAAGATCACTAAAAGCGGATCGCAGTCCGCAGACAACATATCGTGATCACTCCAGCGTGTGACGGGTGCGAGACCTGCCCCACGAAGAGGACTGGACCCCCGACCGCCTGCGAGCCATCGGCGAGCGCGTGCGCGCCGAGCGCCGCCGCCAGGGCCTGACCCAGGACCAGGTATGGCAGGCCGCACGCATCGACCGCCGCACCGTGCAGAACGTGGAAGCCGGCCGCGAGATGAAGGTCAGCACTCTGCTACGTATCGCCTGGGTCCTCGAGGTCCCACCGTCGGACCTCTTCCGATAGGCGCCTGCCGCCGCGCCGCAGGGGACGGCACGACGGCAGGCGCGGTTGCCTCCGGGTCCCCTCCCTGCAAGATCATTAAATTTGCGCGGCTGGGCAAAGACAATCCGCCATGATCCATACAGCGTGGGGCGAGAGCGGGCACGCGGCCCGTGCCCGGCACGCCGTCGCGCCGGGCACGGGGGCCTATGGCCAGCCGAGGCCGTGCACGGCGCGAGCGTCGACGCAGTAGTCGGCGCCACAGCAGCGCGCACAGGTGTCGACGTGGCCGCGGAAGACTTCCCGGGCGCGCGAGCGGGCGCACGGTTCGCAGCTCTTGGGCCGCCACACCTGCACCTCCCCGCGGAGGACACTCAGCCGGATGCCGAGGTCGACATCCGGGACACCCCCGCAGTACGCGCACCGGTCCCCGCTACGCCTGTCCTCGGGGAGGTCGCAGACCGGGGGCATGGTCAGCATCTCGACCGCGGTCACGAAGCCCGGATGCATCACTGGTCGGCGAAAGGGATCAGGCGGTTCTCCTCGCGACACGGACCGCAGGCGAACAGGCTGCCGCCGGGGCCGGACCCCTGCTCGTGCACGGTGATCAGCCGAACGCCCTCGGCATAGCCGCCGTGCCAGGCGCACCAGCCGTAAGCCGCCCACGCAGGGGACGGGGAAGCCTGTGTGGTCATCAAATTGCCTCCACTCGGTATCCGCCCGGCCCGAACGCGGCGGCCAGTACGGCAGGATCAGTCAGCAGGCCCGAGCCGTCCGGGCGCGTGATCCACATCCGGCCCCCGATCTGCCACCCCGCCGGCGGACAGCGCAGACACCAGCCCGGCGGCCGGACCGCCACCTGCCGGACGTCGGCGAGCTCCTCGACCGCGGTGAGCGGGACCAGCCACCACAGCCGGTCGGCCTCAGGATCGGCGAGGACCGGGCCGCGCAGCTGGATGGGGATGCGCGCGAGAGCGTCGTACCTGGTGGCGAGCTGCCCCTCGGCGACCAGCCAATGGGCGCCGGACGCGATCGGGGCGAGCGACTCCGTGTCCCACGCAGCTCGAACGAGGTCCGGGCGGGCAGAGCAGCCAGCGAGCCACGCGTCGCCAGCCTCGTACCGTGCAATGAACCTCGGTAGGGCCATGAGTCAGGACCGTACGCAGGGCAATTGCGCGGCCGCTCGCCGATTGCGCCGGATTGCGCGCGCGGCCCCCGAGGTTGCCGCGGGTTGTTCAGGACAGGTTGAGAGCAGCGCTCGCGCGGCCGATCAGCCGGTGCGCGGTGGCGTCGTAGACGGCGGAGTCGTCGAGCCACTGCCAGGCCCGCTCGTACAGCGCGACGGACTCTTCGTCGTCCAGCCACATCTCCGTGCTGAGCGTCTCGACGATCACCAGCCTGCGGTCATAGATCCAGAACCCGTGGGAGGGGCTGCGGCGCAGCTCGGCAGCGAAGGGGATGATGCCGAGCTGCACCGTGTCCATGCCGACCATGGACCGCAGGCGGTCCAGCTGTGCGGCCATGACCGGACGGGACGCGTTCAGCGCGTACAGGGCGCCCTCCCACAGCAGGATCCGGAAGCTGCGCTCAGCCTCGTAGAGGGCCTGCTGACGTCGCATGCGGGCGCGGACTGCGTCCTCGATGTCCCCGGTCGGGGCGTCCCGGAAAGCGGCGTTCGCGCTGAACACGGCTCGCGCGTACTCGGGAGTCTGGAAGAGCCCGGGGATACGGATCACCTCGACGGCCCGCAGCAGCGTCGTCTGCTCCGTCTCCACGATGCCCTGCTCCTGGCGGGCACGGTGGCCGTTGGAGTACTGCTTGCGCAGTGACCGGTACCGGGTCTCCAGCCCGATGAGCCGACCCGTCAGCTCGCCGGCCACGTCGGGCCGGCCGGCTGCCTGGGCCCACGCTACGAGGTCGTCGCGGCTCGGGGTCTGCTTGCCGTTCTCGAGACGGCTGACTTTCGACCGCTGCCAGCCGAGGCGCTCGGCGAAGTCCTTGCCGTTGAGGCCGGCCTCGGTGCGCAGTTCCCGCATGCGCGCACCGAGGGCGACCCGCCCGGATTGGTAGTCGCTGCTCACATGGTGGAACGTACCCGCTCGGCGAGATCGGCGGCAGCCACAGCGTGATGCCAGGCCGCGTCGCGGGCCTGGCAGGCGGCGAGGACCTCGGCGGGGTCCTCGGTGACGTACACGCCGAGGGTGGTGTCGTCCTCGTCGAAGGCGAAGCGGAGCAGGGTACGGGAGTCGATGAGCCAGAAGTCGCAGTCCGGGAGCCCGAGCTGCACCGCCTGGTCGCGCCAGAGGTAGCGGACCTCGTCGCCGGCGGCCACGTTGCCCGGCGCCCGGGCCAGAAGGAACTCCTGCCCCTCCGTCAGGGGGTGGTCGACGATCCGCACGCGGCCGAAGGTCTTGCCCTGCGCGACCTGCTCGGCCACGTTGCGGCGCCATTCGGTGGGCCCGTCGCGGGTGACGTCCTCGCCGGCCTTCCAGCGCGCCCATGCCTCGCTGCGCCGGTCGGTGGCGTAGCCGCGTCGGGTCTCCAGTCGCCAGGCGGTGTGCCGGAAGTCTGCGAAGACGTGGCCGATCTCGCTGAAGGGGACGAGCGGGGGAGGCTCGCTGCGCGGGGCGAATCGTGTGAGGAGTTCACGAGGCACCCGTACGAACGTCTCGCTCGGCTTCACGTCCCGCAGCTGGGCGAGGTGCTCCGGGTCGGTGACCACGTCGCCCTGTACGAGGATCTCGTCTGTGCCGTCCACCTCATAGAGGGTCGGGCAGTCACCGCCATCGCTGGTCGTGCCGAGGAACCTGAGCGCCATGTGGGCCTCTCTTCGACTGGTTGGGGCTCTACAGAATGCGCGTGTGTGCACTCGCGCGCTGCCCGATTGCAGCGGATTGCGCATCCACCCCGCCTCGCCAGGGTTGCGCGCACTCGGCCGGACATGACGAAGCGGCCCCGCCCTCCATGGAGGGCGGGGCCGCGACGACTACGGATACTGACGACGGTACGGATCAAGACCCATGGACAACACACCGCCACTGGACGGTTCCGGCATCGGCGCCCCGTCCCTGCGGCAGACCAGAGCATCCGGATCCCACGACGGCGCCTGCAGGCTGTAGCCGTCCGGACAGCCCGGCCCCGGCTCCCCGCGCTCACCACGCGGCCCCTGCTCGCCCTGCGGCCCGGCCGGTCCGGCAGGTCCCGCCGGACCGGCCGGACCGGTGACCGACTGCCCCGGATCACCCTGCGGACCGGGCGGCCCCGTCACCGCCGCGCCCGGCTCCCCCTGCTCACCCCGAGGCCCCGGCGACGGCGTGACCGTCGGCGCATCCCGCCCCGCCGGCCCCCGCACACCCCGCGGCCCCGGAATCGGCACCGGCACCGCCGCCCGCGCCGGCAGATCATCCACCGCGGACGTCGGATCCGGCGCCACCGGCGTCGCCCCCTCAGCCGTCACCTGCTGCCGCAGCGCACGCACATCACCGGCCAGCGTCGCCACCGCCTCCCCCCGCAGATCCGCCTCGGCGACCGCACGGTTCGCCCGTACCGTCGCCACATCAGCACGCTGCGACGCCCGGTCGATCAGGATGAACGCCAGCCCCAGGCCCCCGCCCAGGACGAGCAGCGCACCCACGATCCACAGCAGATGCCGGGCCCGGTACAGGGCGCTCTCGGCCCGCGTCACGGAGTCCCTCCCATCTGCTGCACCAGCAGCCGCAGCCGCGCGATCTCCAGCTCCCTGGCGGCCAGGTCGGTGCGCAGCGTGGACAGCTGCTCCCGCAGGTCCTGCCGCTCCTCCTGCAGCTGGTCCGCCAGGTTGTTGAGTCCAGTCACGGCGGTGCCCTCCCGGGCTGCCCTGGCCGCACCTCGGCTTCCGTACATGGCAGCCGCCGCGGCCGCGACCCCTGCGACCAGAGCGGCGAGGGCCGTAACCATGGCGGCGTCCATGTCACCTCCAAGACGCGCAGGAACAGGGTCAGGGTCAGGCCGCCTTGACGACGCTGGACTGCTCCACCCGCAACGAGGCCACCGGGGCGGTGACCTCCTTGCGGAGCACGAGCGCGACCGCGGCCTCCACCCCTGCCATCCACAGGGCCTGCTGATCCGCCGACAGTTCCAGGCCGAACGCCAGGAACAGGGCCAGCGCACCCTGCGCGAAGTTCACGACGGCCGCCGCCGCGGCGCCGGTCTTGAGCACGACCGCGGTGACGAGGGCGACGGTGAGCGACAGGACGGCCATGATGGCGCCCTGTTGCCCGGCGGAGACGTCGAGGCCGTAGGCCGCGGCGAGCTTGAGGGCGATCGCCACGAAGGCGAGGAGGTACACCGGTTCTCTGCCGAAGATCTTCATAAGGTCGTTGGTCCTTTCAGGCGACGACGTCGAAGCCGTACTTCGCGCCGAGCTTCTTGAGGGAGTCCGAGCCGGGGATGCCGTCGGCGTCCGCGCCGGTGTACCCGCCGCCGGCCTTCGAGCGCTGCCACTTGGCGTACGCGGTGACGGTGGCGGTGCCGAAGTGCCCGTCCAGGAGCGACTTGGCCAGCAGGCCCGCGTCGACCAGGGCGGCCTCCACGGTGCGGACACCGCCGTACGTGACGGGTGTGCCCGCTGCCTTCGGGTTGGACCGGGCGGCCGCCACCAGCTTGGACAGATCGACCACCGGCCTCGCCGGCGCGGGCAGCGGAGCGGGCGGCTTCCCGCTGAGGCGCTTGGTGACCCGGTTGAGGACGGCGTCCCAGTCCATGCCCGGCCCGCGCGGGTCGACCTTGCCGGGCTGCCAGTCGAGGTGGCGCAGCGCGGAGCGGGCGGACCATCCGTGGTGACGGCACAGCGCGGCGATCACCCGCACGATGGCCTCGATCTGCGCCTCGGGCCACGGGTCTGAGCCGTCGCCGAGGTTCTCGCACTCGAAGCCGTAGAAGTGCCGGTTGCCGTCGACGGTGGCCTCGTCGTCGGCGGGCGGGCGCCGCTCGGCGATGACCGCGGCGAGGACGTCAGGGTCGCCCAGGCCCGCGTGGTTGGCGCGGCCCCAGCCGACCAGGTGCACGCGGCCGTCCTTGGCGATCATGCCGTGGCACAGCGGGCCGGGCAGTCCCTCGTATCCGTCGCGGACGATCGCGACCGTGCTGGCGGTGCCCTTGGTGACGGTGTGATGGATCATCACCCCGTGGAGGGGGCCGAACGGACCCATCTGGTTGCGGTTGTGGTTCTCCCAGTTGCCGACCTCGACGACGGTCAGGCCCTCGGCGGCCAGCAGCTCCAGGAACCGGCTCGCGGACATGGGCGCGGCCATCAGCCGGTCTCCGCGCCGTCGACGACGGCGGGGGTGATGTCCAGGTAGTACGCCTGGCCCGGCACGAAGCGCACGGCCGGGTTGTCGACCTGGATCGTGAGGCTGCCGGTCGGGGTGGCCTTCACGAACCGCTGGTCCTCCGGTGTCTCGGAGTCGTACACGGCCGAGAAGTCGTAGGAGCGCGTGACCTGCTGGTCGTCCGGTCCCCACCGTCGCAGGGTCTCGGTGTCGCAGCGGAACTTGGCTCGGGTCGTCATCGTGATCGTCTCCAGGGGTGTGGGCCGACACCGCGGCGGCGTCGGAGGGGGGAGGGGGTGGGCGGGCGTCTGCGTCACACACGCTCCGGCCAGTGCCAGGTGCCGCCCTGCGCCTCGAAGAAGTCGGCCATGCAGCCGCCCGAGGCGAGGGAGTGGAAGAACATGCCGCCCGGGTTGAGGACAGCCAGGCCGACCTTGTACGGCTCGGCGTCGTCGACCTCGGTCACGATCGCGGCGCGGCACTGCGGGGGAAACGCCTGGCTGCCGTCCTCGCGGACCGGCGTGCCGTGGCTGGTGTAGTGGACGATCCGTCCGACGGACGGCTGCTGCTCTGCCATGTGCCCTCCCGGGCATGACGAGGCCCCGGGCCGGGTCGGCGCGGGGCGGGTGGTGGCGGGGGTGGGTCAGGATGCGGCTTCGTACATGAAGGTGAGCCGGACCTGGGCGCCGGCGGCGAGGGTCTCGGGACGGGTCGCCGTCAGGAAGTTGGTGCGCGTGTTGGTGGCGGTGATCGGCATGAAGGCGGAGCAGCCGGAGGCGTTGGGGCCGATGACGATCTGTCCGACCCACCGGTCGGTGCCGAGGAGCTGGGCGGTGCCGACGATGGCTGTGCCGACGTTGGCGGCCTGCACGGGAAGGGACCAGTTGTAGTCGCCGCTGCCGTAGGTCGAGGTCGAGCCGGTGGTCATGTTGATGTGGCAGATGACGGTGCGGCCGATCTTCATGTACCGGCCGATGATGGTGCCGTTGCCGAGGGAGGGCGCGGTGCCGGTCGACGTCCAGGCGGGCGTGTAGGGGGTCCAGGCCGCGAACATGCTGTTGAACTGGTCGCGGATCTCCTGGTTCATGACTGCGGCGGACACGACCTCGCCGACGACCCAGGTGCGCGGGGCGAAGGTCACAGGTCCTCACCCAGCGGGCCGGGGTCGGGTCCCGGGGGGAGTGGCCGGTCGGGGTTGCGCGGGTCGTCCGGGTGCCACCAGTTGCGCAGGCCCGGCTTGAGGCCGAGCAGGCCCGCCTCCACGGCGGGCACGTCCGCGGGGAAGGCGAGCGTGCACCAGCCCCACGTGCATTCGGTGCAGGCGTAGCGCGGGTCGGCCGGGGAGACGACCTGCGCCGACCCGCAGCTGCTGCAGTCGGCGAGCCACCGGTTCTGGTTGATGCGCGCGTAGCAGACCTCGTCGACGGTGTCCTCGGGCGGGACGGCGCGGCGTCCCATGCGGTACTCGATCCACCGCCACACGAGTGCGGCGGCGGGGACGTCTGCCCACGCGTCGCGGGGCTGGGTGGGCGGCGGCAGGTAGAACGTCTCTGCGCGCACGACAGGGATCGGCACGGGTGTGTCCTTTTCGGTTTCAGTAGGCCAGCCGGGTGGTGGAGTCCAGGACGGAGTAGGCCGCGTCGTCCAGGACCCACACGGAGTCGGTGGCGGCGGCGGAGGTGCGGAAAGTGATCAGGTGGGACTGCTCCTTGAGGGTCTCGCTGTAGCCCTCGACGGTGACGCGGACGCTGGGAGCGGGCGCCTGGACGGGCAGGTTGTAGACGGTGAAGTAGCTGCTGATGTCGGCGCTGAGGATCTTCAGGAAGGCGGCGGGCAGGGTGGCTGCCTCGACGGTGACCTCCCGCAGTTCGGGTGCGGGGTTGGCGTAGCGGGACACCAGCCAGTACGCGGCGTCCAGCACGCTGTTGTCGTTGGTCTTGAGGATGTCGAGGCTCTGCGGGTACTCCCCGAACACGGTGATCGCCTGCTGGGCGGCGACGCGCTGCGTCGCCCCGCCCGGCCTGGCCGCGGTCACCGAGTTGACCATCTTCTGGTCGTCGTCCGCGAAGGCGGTTCCGGGCTCGAGGTCGGCGTAGTCGACGGTGAACGCCTCGGCTGCCGGGTCGGGGTTGTAGCGCAGGTCACGGGACTGGTAGACGAGCCCGAACGTGTCCCGCGCGGCGTAAAGCTTCCCGGACTCGGTGGCTTCGACGTCGCGCATGCGGGCCACCAGGCCGGCCCCGCCCGGCCCTTGGGAGGCGATGGGGTCGTGGGTGGTTCCGGCGATTGTCACCGAGGTGATGCCGGCGTACCGGGCGAGCCGCTGGATCCGCACGTCGGCGTCCTCGCCGGTGTAGCCGTCGGCGCCTGCCGCGTAGTGCGCGGCCAGCGCCGCCCCCGCGGGGGCGGCGACCGCGTACATCGCGACGTGCGCGAGGCTGCCGTTCCACAGGCGGGTGCCGCGGTAGCCGCCGACGTGCAGGATCCGCTGCTCGTATCCGTAGGTGAGGGCGAGGGCGGAGTCCCGCAGGGTGCCGTCGACCCACACGGTGCCGGTGTACTGGTCGTAGACGACGTGGTGCCAGGCCCCGTCGGCCAGACCGGTCGCGCCGTCGACGAGTTCGACGGTGAGGGCGGTCTGGCCGTCGTTCGTCCACTCGATCTGCAGCTGCCCCGCGGCGGACAGGGACAGCACGTGCACGTGGCTCAGGCCCGGGGAGGCCAGGCCGAGGATGGCCCGGCCGCCGGCCGAGGTCTGGAACCACGCCTCGAAAACCGGCCAGTACTGGGTGAGCTGCTGCTGGACGGAGGCCCCCATGTCGCCCGACAGCCATTTCCCCGCGGTCGCCGAGGACGGCGTGAACAGCGGGACCTGGTCGTCGGTCGCGGCCGGGCCGGGGGATCCCGCCAGCGCGAGGGTCCCGCCGACGCCGGCCTGCTGGATCGTCAGCGCGCCCGCGCCGCCGCCCGCCTGGTCGCCGGTGCTGGCCGAGTCGGCCGGCTCGGTGAGCGGGTAGTACGCCACGGGCCCGGCCGCGGCGATCTCCTCGGCCGCCATGGACCGCAGGTTCGGCAGCCGGTTCAACCGCTTGAAGAGGTCGGTGCAGGAGATCGTGACCGTGCTCGACAGGCCGGACCAGTCGACCGGGAACTCGTTGACCAGGCCGTAGAAGCGGGGCCGGACCTCGGCGCCGACCAGGCGCCATTCGACGGGGTCGCTGCTGCCGCCGGTGCGGGTCGTGGGGAAGTCGACGGCCTGGGTCTGCGCGCCGACCCAGGCCGGGGTGGCCAGTGTGCGGCGCACGGTCCACGCGTAGCCGTCGCCGGACGTCTCCCAGTACACGGTGCCGGCCGCCTCCCGCACCCGCAGCCAGGCGTGGTCGATCGCCGAGTAGGTGAGGTTCACCGACGCACCGTCGGCGAAGCCGGTCTGGGACTGCGCGGCGAGGACGCCGAGCCCGGCGTCGTAGCGCCAGCCGATCCGGGTCCCGCCGGTGGTGGACGTGATCCACATCGACGCCGCGCAGTTGCTGCTGCCGTTCAGGGCGGGGACCTTCGCCAGCTTGGCCGTGAGCTTGCTGCCGGTGAGCTTCCACTCGCGGGCCGAGGCGAAGTTGGTGTCGACGCCGGGGGCGAGCGGGATCCGCAGGCGGGCGGCCGGTGTCTCGGTCGCGCCCCCGGTGTTGGTCGGCCACCGGGCGGTGTCGACCCGGCCGTCGTCGAAAGGGTCGGCGAGCATGGCCAGCGGGTACGGCGCCGTCCCGGACCGCACGGGGACGACGGCCTGCGCGATCCTGATCGGCGCGTTCTTCCGCACGAACGGCGCCCACGGCGAGGACGTGTTGCCCGGTGTGAGCGCCCCGTCCAAGTTGTCCAGGGTCAGGGTCGCGCTGCCCGGCTGGGTCTCCGAGCGCTCGTCGGATGCGCCCCGGCTGATCGTGACGCGCCGCTGCTGGTCGACGCGGGTACTGATGTCCGTCCACGTGATGGTGGCCGGGTACTGCACCAGACCGCCCCAGCCCATCTCCACCAGGAGCACCACCGCTACCCCCTTCCGCCGAGGTTCAGGCTGACCTTCGCGCCCTGCGAGCGGCCGAGCTGCAGCATGATCCGCTGGATCTCCTGGCCGACCGCGATCGGGTCCATGGCCTGCTCGACGACCACACTCACGTTGAAGACGGGCCCGCCGCCCGCGCCGGCCATCGCGGCCCGGCCCATGACCGGCTGGATACCGGACACGCGGCCGGACACGGCGCCCAGCGCGCGGTCCAGGACGGGCATCGAGTCGACGAGGCCGCGGGCCAGGCCCTGCGTGGAGTACGCGCCGAGCTGCGCCATCACGGCCGAGGGGCTGCGGATGCCAAGAGCCTTCTTGATGCTCTTCTGCATGGACTTGGCGATCTTCAGCATCAGCTTCTCGATGTCCTTCTCCTGCGACTCCAGCCCCTTGAGGAAGCCCTCGGAGGCGTTCTTGCCGGAGTCGTAGAGGATGTCGGCGCCCTGGGTGCCGAGCGACTTCGTCGCACTGTCGATGGCCGACTGGGTCTTGCTGATGGAGGAGAGCGTCGACGCCGAGGCGCCCGCCAGCGCGGACGCGTAGGCGTAGCCGGACTCCGGGCTCATGTCGAGGATCTGCCTGATCAGGCCCTTGGCCAGGCCACGCTTGGCCAGCATGCCGACGTACTTGGTGAACTGCTTGATCTGCGCGAGCTTCGCGCCGAGCCCGCCCTTGATGCCGCCCGCGGTGACCTGCTCGGCGTCCATACCGAGGGAGGACAGGCCCGCCTGGCCGCGGGCGGTCTTCGTGACGTCGGAGGCGTACGCCTTCGCCTCGGCGATCTTCTTGGCGAGGGCGTCCCGCCGGGCCGCGTAGTCCAGCAGCTTCTTCGTCTGCCGGTCCATGCTCTTGAGCAGGGACGACTCCTTGCGGCCGGTGAACGCGGTCTTGATGTCCTTGGCGAGATCGGCCGCCACCGACTTGATCTTGTCGCGGGATCCGGTCAGGCCGGAGATGAAGCCTCTTCCCACGTCGGCCGCGAGCGCCTTCGTCTTCTTCGACGGCGACGCGATCTGCAGCTCGTCCCGGATCCCGGCGGTGACCGCCCCGGCCATCACCCGCGCCGCCGAGGAGACCTGCCCCGCGCTGCCGGTCATCCCGGCGGCCAGGCCGCCCGCGACCGCGGCACCGGCCACGCTCGCCCCGCCGTCCGCGAACCGGCCCATGCCCCGGGGCATCAGCAGCCGGCCCGCGTTCAGCGCGTCGAAGAACGGGATGCCGAATTTTCGGACCATCGCCGAGCGGATCACGTACTCGGTGTTCGAGACCCGGCCCCTCGCACCGGACCCGAAAAGCGCCAGGATCGAGTCCGACACTCCCGTGCCGGGCCCGTCCACGTAGCCGCCCTCGGGGAACGCCTGGATGCTCCCGCCGGAGGCGTAGCCGCGGACCGGGCCGCCGGACGCGTACCGGCCCGACGCGCCCATGAAAGAAGCGCCGTCACCGCGGCGGTAGTACGTCGCGGTGATCGTGATGCTCCGGGACCGCAGCGAGTCCACGGCCCCCTTCACATTGCGCACCCCGGCCAGGGCCGCGCCCGTCCGCGCGGTGACGGTCACCGACCCGTTGGGCAGCCGCTTCACCTTCAGACCGAAGCCCTCGAGGATCTGCTCGGCGCCCTTCGACAGGGCCTTCAGGGTGACCGACTTGCTGCCGGGAGTGCGCTTCACGGCTGCGTTGAAAGCCTCCAGGTCGCGCTGGGCGTCCTCCTTGCTCATGTCGACCCGGACCTTCTTGTCCGGGATCTTCAGGATCTGGTCCGCGAGCTGCCCGGCCTCGGCCCGGTTCAGGCCCATCGCCTGAGCCGTCCTGACCAGGGCGGCACGCCCGCGGGTGTAGACCCCGGTGACGGTCTCCCACGACGCCCCCGACTCCCGCGCGGACGCCGCCGCCTCGTCGGTCCTGGACGCCAGGTCCTGCAGCGCGGTGGCGGCGGTGCGGGCCTTCTCCGAGTTCAGGTTCAGCCGGCCGCCGGACATCTCCAGGGCGCCGGCGTTGTCTCGCGCGGCCTTCGCCGCGTTGTCGATCGCCGCCTCGAACCCGATCATCCCGCCGAGCCCGGCCCTGTTGACGTCGTTGAGGGCCTGCAGGCTCTGCCGCAGCCCGTCCGCGGACCGCTTCTGCGCGTCGAGCTTGCCCTGCACCTTCTGCGCCTGGGACCCGAACAGACCCATCGACTGCGCCGCGAGCTGCTGCTCGAACTTGGCGTCGGCGACGGCGCCCTTGTACGCCTGCAGCTTGCTGGTGAACTCGCTGGTGTCGCGGCCGCCCTTGCCGTACTCGGCGGTCAGCCGCTTCAGGGCCGCGGCCGCCAGGTCCGACTGCCCGCCCCGCACCAGGCCGGCGAGCGCCTCATCGACGGCGCCGAGGTTGGCCTTCGCCTCCTTGACCGGCGTCGAGTCCCAGCCGGTCCACCCGACCAGGAACTGCTGGATCCCGTCCAGAGTCCCGGGATCCGTCAGCGACTTGACCTTGCCGTACATGCCGTCCAGGTCGGAGCCGAACGCCTTGGACGCCTCGCCGGTGACCTTGCCCGTGGACGCCAGCTGGCGCAGCGACGACGTGAGTTTGTCGACGTCGGGAGGCGCCTGCCTGCCGCGCTGCGACAGCTCGGTGAGCGCGATCAGCAGCAGACCGATCCCTGTGCCCGCGACCGCGACCTTCGTCGCGCGGGACATCGTGGCGATCGCCGCGGTCAGCTTGGGCAGGACACCGGTCGCGCCCGCGGCCGCCGTCTGCATCGCGGTGATCCCGGCGGTGAACGCCGCCGAGGCTCCGGCGGTGGCCGCGGCCCCGGCGACAGCCAGCTGCACGGCCTTGACGGCGAGCGCCAGCTGAAGGAACCAACCGATGGCCTCCGGAGGCACGGCGCTGACCAGCCGGGCCAGGACCTCGATCACCTGCAGCAGGCCCACGCCGACGTCGCTGCCCGCCTGCAGCACGTTGACCAGTGCTGTGCTCACGCTGCTCAGCACGCTCGCCACGGTCGGGCCCTGCGCCCGCGCCCAGTCCATGAACCGGCGGGCGTTCGACCCGACCTCGCCCTGCCCGCCGGTCCGCAGCAGCCGCACCAGGTCGTCGTTGAGACCGGCGAGCGTCTTCCGGCCGAACGCCGCGAACCTCGCGTTCGCGGCGTCGAGCCCCGGCGAGGCCATCGTGCCGCCGAGGATGGTGATGAACCGGTCCGTCTCCGCGCTCGCCACCTTGACCAGGCCGGTGGTCTTCGGCACCAGGGCACCGGCGAGCGCGACCCCCTTGGTGAACGGCCCCATGGTGTCGGCGGCCAGACTGTCCGACCACGCCTTGTACTCGTCCTTCAGCAGCCCGACCGCCGCAGCCGCCCTGCGCGTCTCGGGCGGGAGCTCCGCCACCGCTTTCGCGTAGGCGACCTGCGCCTGGACCGCCTCCTGCGAGCGCGCCCCCGACTTCGCGACGGCCGCCTCATACGCCTGCTGCGCCTGGGACGCCCGGCCCAGCGCCGCGACCTGCGGACCGAGCGCCAGCCCCATGGCGCCCATGGCCACGGCGACCGTGACGGCGCCGGCGGCGAGCGGCACCAGGGACGCGGCGGCGGGGATCGCCGCCGGCCACAGCAGCCGGGTGACAGCGACCAGCCCGCCGAGGGACTGCGCGCTGTCGTCGGCGCGCGCGGCGACGTCGGGCATGCCGTCCGCCAGGAGCCGCTGCGCGTCGGCGACGCTGATGAACCGGCCGCGCAGGTCGCGCAGCCGGCCGTCGGCGGACCGCGTGAAGCGGGTCACGGACGTGTCGCCGCTGCGGGCGGCGGCGTCGAGGCGGCGGGCGAGGTCGGGCAGCCCGTCCGCCAGGCGCCGCTGCGCGTCGGCGACGGTGATGTACCGGCCGCGCAGGTCGCGCAGCCGGCCGTCGGCGGAGCGGGTGAAGCGCAGCATGGACGTGTCGCCGCTGCGGGCGGCGGCGTCGAGGCGGCGGGCGAGGTCGCCGGCGTTGTCGCCGGCGTTGTTCAGGACGGGGGACAGACCGTCCGCGCCCAGGAGGACGAAGTTCAGCGTCGGCATCACTCACCGCCTTCCGCAGCTAGTCGGGCCTGGTGGCGGTGCATCCACGCGATCAGCCCGTAGAAATCACTGAGCGTCAGGTCGTCGACTCCGGCCGGGGGGATGTGGAGGAGGTGGGCGAAGAGGGCGAGCCACTCTCCCCGGCAGATGTCGATGTCGGGGTCGGGCTGGAACCCGGCATCGGCTCCGCCTCCGGCTGGGGCGCCGCGGGGGCCGGGTCTTTTGGGCCGGCCTGCGTCTCGGCGATCAGCCGCTCGGCGTGCTCCGGGTCCAGGGCCACGGGGATGATCTGCCGCAGCAGCACGGCGACCTGGTCGCGGTCCACGCCGGGGTCGGCGTCCGCCACCGCGAACGCATTGCGGATGTAGTCGGCGACCTCGCCGCGGTCCATGCGGGTGGTGAGCTCCCCCAGCAGCGGATCGAAGTCCCCGTACCGGAGCGACGGCGCCGCCCGCTTCTTCAGCACCCAGACGACGACGCGCATCGCCTCCGGGTCGTCCGTCCCCAGCCCCTCCTCGATGTCCGCCCACTTCATGCCGGCGGTGCGCTGCGCGATGGACGCCTCCGAGATACGCAGCGACCGCGCGTCGTGCTCCTCACGCGCGCCGTCCCCGGGCGTGTAGATGATGATCACTGGTGCTCCTACTCCAGGTAGCGGCGCACGTCGTCGACGATGCGCTCGACCTCACGGGTCATACGGGGGGTGTGGGCGCGCACCGTGGTCGCCCACCACAGAGGTGTCGTGGTCTGCTGCACCCAGCGACTGCGGTTGCCGAAAGTGGGGTGGCGCAGGCGGCCCTCTTCCAGGCGGTTGATCATGCCCATGGTGATGTCGGGGGGCAGGAGGCTGCGGTCGAGCCACACCCGCGCGCCCGGACGGCCGGTGGTGCGCACCGAGATCCGCACCGCGGCGGCGATGCTCGCGCGCAGCGGGCGCGTGGTCGGGGAGGGCCCGCCGCGGTTGCCGGCCTTGCGGGCCTGCGAGGTGATGGGCAGGTTGCGGATGACGTTCTGCAGGTCGCTGCGCAGGGGTTCGGCGGCCCGCCGGACGCGGCGCTGCATCGACCTGCGCAGGTTCTCGTTCCCGGCCCGGCGCAGCTGCCGCTGCAGGTCTAGCAGCTGGCCGGTGCCGAGCACGCGGATGTCGCGCACCATGAGATCACCTCACAGCGTGACGTCCGTGGACATGTACTCGATCTTGACGGAGTTGGTTCCGTCGTAGAGGCCGACGTAGTTGAACGTCGGCTTGAGGACGCCGAAGCCGTCGATGGTGGGCGGGCCCTCGTCGAGGCGGATCTCCGGCAGCACGATCCGGAACGTCTCGTCGTAGGTGGTGGCGATGTTCGCGCCCTTGAACTCCCAGACCAGCGACGTCTTGCCGTCGCTGGTGTGCAGGTCGTCCAGGGTCGTGGCCACGTAGTCCGCCTCGATCGCCCCGCTGATCTTGACCTGGTCGTTGGAGATCGGCTCGGCCTTCAGCGCGGCCTGGTTGGCGTAGAACCGCTCGGCGTCCTGCGGGCGTTCGATCTTGCAGGACATCTTGCGGATGCCGTTCAGCGCGGTCTCCGTGCCGTAGGCGCCGGTCTTCACGGCCATCTGCCCGAAGTGGAACGGTGTCATCGGCGAGTAGCTGGCGGCGGCGAGGGTCTGGGTCTCGTCGACGTCGCGGCCGTCGATCTCGAACGCGCCCGTCAGCATCTCACCCACGCCGCAGGAGAACTCACCCGAGGTGATCTTGCAGCCGACGAAAGTCTTGTCGGTCACGGTGCCCGTCGTCAGGGGCACGCCCTTCTGGATCGTCAGGCTCTTGCCGGCGGTGTCCGCGAGGGTGTGCGTCTGCAGGTAGGCGGTACCCGCGCCCTGCTGCACGGGGGTGACGCTCGTGCCCATCAGGGCCTGCAGCAGCAGACCCATGCCCCTGTTCACGACCTCCAGGTCGATGCTGCCCGACGCCTCGCGGCGGGTGACCACCCGCCGCGATCCCAGCGCCAGCAGCCGGCCCGCCGCGATCCCCGCGGACTGCGCCGTCGTCTTCTTCAGGACCAGCGATTCCTTGGTGAACTCGATGAACTTGGACGGCGCGACGGCCGTGCCGTAGGTGGACTCGGCGGCGATGCCGAGCTGGGCGCCGAGCCCGGATCCGATCGCCATGGATCAGCCCTCCTTGGTCTGCGGCCTGGCCGCGGTCTTCTTCACCGGGGCCGCCTTCGGGCCGCCGTCCGGCGCCGGCTCCTCCACGGCCTCCCACACCGACACCTGGCAGACGTAGCCGTCGAACCGCCGGTCGGGCACCTCCACCACCTCGTCCGGCTCGACCGTCCGGCCACCGAGCTCCGGCACGGTCACCGCCCCCGGCCCGATGTAGCGCACACGCGCCATGACTCACTCCTCCTCAGATCCGGGCGTGACAGGACACCGTGAAGCTCAGGGCCGCCCGTGCGCCCTGGTCGGTGTAGGACTGGCGCAGCGCGCCCGACGTCAGATGCGCCCACAGCACCGCCCCGTTGAGCGTGGGCGCCTCGGGATTGGGGCCGGTCGCGCGGATCCGCTGCTCGATCTCACCGAGCAGCGCGAAGACGCGGCCGCGCGCGGCAGCGAAGTCGCTGTCCCCGGACCACACGTCCACGGTTCCGGTGATCGCGATCGTCTCGTCGCGGGTGCGCGCTCCGGCGGCGTTGAAGTTCTGCTGCAGCTCCGCGGCCTGGTCCCCGTCGGGAGTCCAGCCGATGCAGATGAGGTCCTGCGTGTTGACGTCGTCCGTGGGCGGGCCGTCGATCACGTCCACGTCGGGGATCGCCGGGGTGCGCAGGATGCTCAGGAGTTCGGCGATCACGCCGGGTACGGCAGAGGTGGCCATCAGGCGATTCCTGGTCCGTCGTCGTCCGGGCTGAGCATCTGCACCGCCCGGTTGGGGATCGCGTAGCCGAGGCCCGGGATGGGCTCGGTCACATCGAAGTCGTCCGTGCCCCGCTGCGGCCGGCCCGGGCCTGCGGCGGTGCGCCACAGGTGCTGAAGGATCAGCTGGGCGCCGGCGAGGATGTTCGCCGGGACGACCGGCCGGCCCGCCCGGTAGACGACCTGCAGCGGGCCGGTGAGCTGCCCGCCGTCCCTGCGGGTCACCGCACCTGTGACCGGGTCCAGGTGCAGGGTGTCGGGGGCGTAGCCGCCGCCTCCGGAGTGCAGCGACGTCACGGACAGCAGGGAGAGCACCGGGGCTTTGCGCAGGGCGAGGGAGGTGACCCGGCCGACCTGGTGGTCCTCGGTCACCGTGCGCACGACGACCGGGCCCACGAAGTGCTCCACCGCCCGGGTGCTGGCCTCCAGCCAGAACCGGACGAGCGGGTCGTCCCTTGAGTCCTGCTTCTTCAGCAGGGTCTTGGCGTCCTGCAGGGACAGCACGGTGGGCGGTGCCTCGTCGCGGACGTCGAAGCTGTCGGTGTACGCGTGCGCCGGGACGGCGAACAGCCAGCGCACCGTGTGCCGGCCCGCGACCTGTGTGACGTAGTCGGCCTGGTAGAGGCCCGCGGTGGCAGTCTGTTCGCTGTCCGGGGTGACGGTCGTGCCGTCGGGCAGGGTGACCGTCACGACGGCGGAGCCCGCCGTGACGAGGGCGCCGGCCGGGTCCCGGCACTCGGCGTTCAGGCGCGCGGTCGCGCCGAGGTCGTACGGCACCGCTCACCTCCTACCAGTCGCGGGTCTCGGGCGCCGGGGCGCCGCCTCCGCCGCGCGAGTAGTCCGCGGCCTTCTCCGCTCCGGCCTGGCCGGCGCCCTCGGCGGCGTCCCGCTCACGCGCGGCCTGCAGGACCTGATCGCGCAACTTGCCGATCCCGGCCCGGTTCTCGCCCTCGCCGGCCTCGACACCGAGCACGCGCAGCGCCTCCTGCTCTCCGACGCCGTCGAGGTAGGCGAGCACCTCCCGGTTGGTGTGCTCACGCGGATCGAACGCCTTCACCGCCCCGGGCTCCTGGTCCTGGACGGCGGCCGGGTCCGCGGGCGCCGGCGTCTGCCGGTCACCGTCCGCCGGCAGCCGGACGGTCACGGACCAGCGCACCCAGCGCGCACCGCCGGCGCCGTCCGGCGCCTCGACCTCGTCGAGCGTGGCCGCCAGGACCTCGAGGGGCCGGCCGTCCTCACCGACGACGTCCGGCTCCTGGTGGACCATGGCGGGCTGCGCCCCGGCCGGGCCGCCGTCGTCGGCGAGGACGGCGCGGTGCCCGTCCGCCCACGACGCGGCCTCCTCCTCGCTCACCTCGACGACGTCGCCGGGGACCCACGAGAAGTCGGCCCCGGCGATCGCCTCGAGCACCCTGATGTGCGGCATCAGCTGTGCACCGCCGGTGCGACCCGCGGGTTGGCGAGCATGACGCTGGCCCCGTAGACGCCGCCGGACGTGGTGCCCGACGGGGTGACCGCGACGCGCAGGTACCGCTTGGCGCCCTTGTAGCCGATGACGTACACCTTGTCGTCGTCGGTCGATCCGATGGACGGCTCCGCGCCCTGCAGCTGCGCGGCGGGCACCGAGGCCCAGGAGCTGTTGTCGTCCGAGTCCTGCACGTCGATGGCGTGGGTGCCGTCGGTGATGGCCCCGGTGTGCACGACGATCATCGCGTCCTGGTAGGCGGCGCCGGCGGCGTACCGGTCGACGCTCGCGCCGTTGGCCGCCGCGGTGCGCGCGGCGATCGGCAGGCTGGGGCGGACGGTGACGTTCGAGTACGCGTCCCTCATGACGTGTTCCTTCCTGAGGATGCCAGCGGGCCCAGGGCCGAAGTCCTGGGCCCGCTGGCGGGGTTGGTCAGCTGGCGGCGTGCTGGTACATGCGGATCGCGGACGAGTCCTGGATCATGCCGTCCATGCGGGAGAACCCGAGGAAGGCGACCTGCAGCTTCTCCGCGTAGCGCTCGGTCAGCCGCAGCGTCTGCACCTGCTGGACCTGGCGGATGACGTAGCCCGCCCGGAAGTCGCCGAACGCGATGGACTTGGCGCCGGCTGCCGGGACGGGCATCGAGTTGTCCAGCGTGTACTCGAAACCGTTGATGGTGGAAGGGAAGCCCGGGGCGGGGATCGGCACCCACAGCGGGCGCTGCTGGCCGTCCTTCAGCTTGCGGATCACCTTGAGGGTGTTGTCGTGCATCAGGTACCGGCCGTTGGGCCGGTACGCACTGTCGACGCTGTGCTCGAGGTCGATCAGGTCGTCGTAGATCACCGACGTGGTCTGGCCGTTGGCGCCGGTCTTGCCGACCACCGCCCCCGCCGTCAGGCCCTCCGGCTGGTCCACGCCCGTCCCAGTGGTCCAGGCGCGCGCCGCGCGCCGTCCGATCCGCTCGCCGAGCTTCTTCGGCACCCACGAGTCGAGCGGGAACACCGAGTCCTGCAGCAGGGACATCGACAGCTTGACCTGCTTGGAGCTGAAGATGTACGCCTTCAGGGTCCGGCCGCCGACCTGGATGTCCTGCTCGCCGGCCTCGTCGTTCTCGCCGAGGATCTCGCCCTCGTTGGCCGTGTCGTCGTTGACCGGCCACTTCAGGTCCGCGCCGGTACCGGTCGGGATCACCTCGGCCAGACCGAGCAGGCCACCGAAAGCCTTCATCGTCTCGGTCATGATGTTGCGGAACTCGTCCGGCACGGTGAACCCGCCGGCCGTGTCGATGTTCGCGCCCATGGCGCGCAGGTCGACCTCGTTGTCCATCATCAGACTGCGCTGTTCCGGGGTGAGCCGGTCCATGCCGCCGCGCAGGTAGCGGCCGAAAGCGTCGCTGTAGCGCTTGGCCTTGTCCTCGGTGTCGCTGCCGCGGCGGTCGTTGTCGGGCTCGCCGGTGGTCGTGACGATCTGCCCCCGGTCGATCTTGTCGAGGGCGGCCATCTTGTTCAGGCGGTCGATGTCGGCGGACACCTCGGTCAGTCGCGCCTCGGCGGCATCCCAGTTGGCGCGCTCCTCCGCGGTCCAGTCCCGGTTCTCGCGCTCGGCGAGCTGCTGGATGTCCTGCATCCGCTGCCAGACGGTGTTCTGCTCCTCGATGAGCCGGGTGAGCTGTGCGGCCATGTCTGTCCTTCCCAGGCATGCCGAAGGCCCCGAAGCAACTGCTCGGGGCCTTCCGGGGTGAGTACGTGATTACGAGCGGGCGGTAGGCAGCCCGTAGCGGGCGGCCAGTCCCCTCATGCGCAGGACGCGCGCGTCCGGGCCGCTGCGAGTGGTCTCTGCCGGCTCGCTGCCGTCCGTGTCCGCGGGCGCGGGCTGCGGTGTGCTGGTCTCGCGAGTGGACTCACCCGGCTCGCCGTGCGCAGCATTCAGTTCGGGCGCCTTGATCCCGGCATCCTTCAGGTGCCGGGCCAGGTGCTTGTAGACCGCCTGGCGGTCCTCCTCGGGGATCGTGGTCCCGCCGCGGTCGCCGTTGAGGACGCCGATACCGGTGGTGCACGCGACTGTCGACGCCGCGCCCACGTTCCCGTCCATGTCGACAAAATGGTGGATGAAGCGGTAGCTGCTCTTCGCGTCGACAGCACCGACCGGATCCACCCAGGCGTGCGCCATCCGCAGCGCCGTCTCCTCGGCGGGGAGATCCGCCGAGTTCGCCGGACCGTCCCACGCCGAGTCGGAGGTCCCGGTGGAATGCGCGGGCAGCGCCCCGCGCTCCTCCGCCACCGCAGCCGTACGGGCGTCGCCCTCGGCCGCTGCGGACGCCTCGCCGGCCGGGGCCGTGCAGGAGTCGCCGGCCGCGCCAGCGCCGACCAGCTGCAGCAGGTCGCGCAGCTCCGGCCTGAACTTCGCCCGCTTCTCGATCGCGGCCGCGTCACCACGGCTCACGAGCGCCGACGCCACGGACGCGAGCTCCGCCTCCGTCTCCTCGTACGCAGGGAAGGTGACCGCCGAGACCTCGATCAGGCGGGCCTCGAGGATGCGCCGCACCTCGACGTCGACGGGCCCCTCGGACGTGTCGATGGTCTCGGTCGACCACTGGTCCTTCATCACATAGAACCCGAAGGACATGCCGGTGATGTTGCCGTTGCGGACGTTCGCCTTCAGGTCCGTCACGTACGACAGCCCGGTGTCCAGGGCAGAGTCCACGGCCAGACCACGGGCGTCCTCCGCCAGCGACAGCGTGCCGGCCGACACCCGGGAGACCACGTAGTACGAGTCGTGGTCGATCAGCATCCGGGCATCGCCCTCGGACAGCGTCTTGGTGAACGCGCCCGGGGCGATCTCCTCGTAGAACCCCCACCGCAGCGGATTCCCGATCGCCGTACGGGAGTCGAACACCGCCGCATAGCCCTTGAACCGCTCGCCCGCGACCACGCCCTCGTCGGCGCGGATCACCACGTCCGCCGTCGAGAGAGGCAGGCGGCGGCGCTCCTCAGCCGTCGTCCTCGTCAGAGTCCTCATCAGAAGCCTTCCTCGATCTCGTCCGGGCCCGCCAGCAGCCGCTGCGCCTCCGCCATCAGCGCGGCCGCCCGCGCCCTGTTCGCACTCGCCCCGGCCGGCTGGTCACCCTCCGGCGCCAGCGGGTTGGAACCCAGCGGAGCCATGTACATCGGCTGCAGATAGACGTCGCCTCCCGCGCCCTCGGGCAGCGGCGGCATCTCCTCGAGCGCCCGCACATCGTCGGCCGAGAAAGCGCCGACATCGCGCATCGCCCGGTAGAACGTCGCCCGCGCCTGCGAGTCGCCCCGCAGCAGCCCGCCCATCTGATAGTTCGCATACAGCGAGGGCGGCAGGAGCTCCTTGGTCACCCGCTGCTCGGTCGGCACCAGCCACGTCGGGTTCAGGTCGAAAGTGATCCAGCCCTGCGCCTGCTGCTCCAGCCCGGTGCCCCAGCTGGTGGACTTCTCCGTGGACATCAGCAGGAACGGCGGCACGCCGAACATACGCGCGATCTCCACCACCTGGAACTGCCGGGACTCAAGGAACTGCGCGTCAGAGTTGGGCATCGCGATGGGCGTGTACGAGGCACCGCTGTCCAGGACAGCGATCTCATGACTGTTACTGACCCCGGACAGCTTGGCCTTCCACCGCTCCTTCAGCCGGGCCGCCTGATCCGGCTCCAGGCGCTGCTCCGTCTGCAACACACCACCGACGATGTTGCCGCTGCCGAACAGCCGCGCCGCGGACTTCTCCGCCGCCTGCGCCAGCCCGATCCCCTGAGACGCCAGCCGCACCGGCGAGCAGCCCGTCAGCCCGTCATAGCCGAGACCGGGGATATGCAGGATGTCGCGCGGAGTCAGGAAGTGCAGGACACCCCAGTCATCCGTCACGTAGAACCACTTGCCGGACGGGTTGGCGTCGTCCGGCTTCTCCCGCACCACCTGGACACGGTCCGAGGAGACCGGCCACAACTCCTTCACCTGCCCCGCCCCGGACCGCACCTTCTGGATGTAGGAGTTCCCCCACAGCACCCGGTACGTGTACGCGAACCGCCACAGCTCCACCGGCGTCAGGTCCGGATGCGGATCCTCCAGCAGCCCCGACTGCTCCTTCTCCCGCGTGCCCCGGCGGTACACGGGCAGCGGCAGCGCCGAGGAAACCCCCGCGATCAGCGACACCGCCCGCCACACCGGCGACGCACGCAGCGCAGTCGTCTCCGACACCGGCACCCCGGTGTCGGACTGCACCCCGCCGAGGAACTCGCTCAGCGCGGCGGAAGTGAGCGGCTGCGCCGGACTCTCCAGCCCCCTCTGCGTCCGCCCGCCGAAAAGCCCGAACAGCCCGCTCACTGCCGCTCACCCCCCGCCGCTTCCCCACCGGCCCGCACCCCTGCGGCACGCCTGTCAGCCGACGCACGCTCACACGCCAGCACCCCCAGCACCCCGCCCGCCAGCAACGCCCCCGGCACACTCCAAAGCGCCAGCCCGGCGACGGCCACCAGCACGAACAGCACCTCAACCACCAGCAGCCACCGGCCCCCACGACCCTCCGGCCCAGCCGGCTCCCTCGTCACCACAGGTTCGGCGCCCCTTCCGGCTCGACATCGTGGTACTGCTCCCAGCCCCACAGCGCGTACGTGGACGCCACCAGCGGAGACACATCCACACCGTCACCGCGCCGCGACCACAGCCACGCATCGCCCACCTGGCGCTTCGTAGCACCGGCCAGCGCCGTCGCCAGCGGCGCCTGGTCCAGGTGCCGCAGAGTGGCGGGCTGCGTGCCGGACTGGGTGCGGTCGTAGAACTGGCCGCACGCCTGAGTCAGTTCACGAACCTTCGGCGCCACGACCAGGTGATCCCGCCCCCGCGCCTTGAGACGCTTGCGCAGCTCCGCGGCCAGCGACCCTGCCGGGCCGCCCTCGTCGATCACCCACACACACGGTGACCACTTCTCGTCCCGCTCGGCCGCCCAGTCGATCACCCAGTCCGTGCCCGGGCGGTGCTGCACCACCTCGACGTGCCGGCCGTCCTCACCGGCACGGCCGGCCACGCTGATCGCCGAGTGCGACCGCTCCGGCGTCGTGTCGATGGAGAACGCCACCGGGTCCGAGAGATCCGACTGCCGCACGCGCAGCGCCCGCCAGGCCGCCTCGTCGATGACCTGCCACGTCTCCTCGGCCTGCACCGGATAGTCGCCCACGCCGAGCCGCTCACGGTTGAACAGATCCGCCCGCATCGTCGCCAGCTCACGCCGTACCGCCTGCACCCGGATCCGGATCCCCAGCGCCGGATTCACCCGCTGCCACGTCCGCACCTCGCCACGGTCGTCATGCTCGGCACACACAATCCGACCGTCCTCGTCCCGCGGGCACTCCCGCGTGTGCAGCTCGGCGGACCACTCCAGGTACGTCAGGGACTCGTCCGGCTCCTGACGATCCGCCAGCGCCCGCGCCCGCAGCAGCGCCAGCTGCTCGCTCTCCTCGCCGATACCGGCCGAGCACGTGTACACCAGCTGCGGGTTCCGGCGGGCCGACATGATCGGCAGCAGTGCGCCGATCGGAGCCGCCCGCAGCGACATCGCCTCGTCCATCACCACCAGGTCCCCAGAGAAGCCACGCCCCGAGCTGCCGGTACGCGCCAGGAAGAGGATCCGCGCCCCGTTGTGGAACTCGAAGCCCTCTTCGCCGTGCGCGCGGACCACGCGCTTCACACGGCGGCTGAGGGCGTACGAGCCCTCGATCAGCTGGTCCAGCCGGCGGAAGGATTCCCGGGCGGTCTTGAACTCATGGGCGGTGTGGACAACCAGCTTGTCGCCGAACAGCATGACGCCGGCCAACTGCCGGGCCTCGAGGTAGCCGCCCTTGCCGTTCTGCCTGGTGACGTTCTGGACGACCTCGAAAGAGGTCCACCGTCCCTCGTGGTCCTCGGCCAGCGAGTGGTGCAGGCCGAGCTGCTGCCACGGATCGAGGTGCAGCCCGGCGTCGGCGGCGAGCTCGACGGCCTCCTGGCCGGACGGGGAGCGGAACTCCAGCGCGGCCTGGTCCTCGGCGCCGCTCCAACGCCCGGTCTCGATGCGCCGGTAGTGCGGGGTGGAGATGATCCGCGGGCTCTGGCAGCCGATGGGGTCAGCGTGGTTACGCGCTGTGGCGGGGGCGGCGAGCGGCGAGTTCATCGATCTTGTCCCCCCTGTTCTTCGGAGGGGCCAGCGCTCGCACTGTGTGCATGGCCTGGCGGAGCTCGCGGGCTGCTGCGGCGATCTCCTTGGGGTCCACGGCCGAGTCCATGATCCTGGCGAGTCGCAGGGCGGCGGCGGCCGAGGCGTTCGTCTCGGGGGATACGCCGAGGTCATCGAGTTCGGTCTTGGTCGCCTTGGCGACGGCTCCGGCACGGACACGCTTGGGCCCGGACTCGGCCATGATCACCTCCGGCCCGGCGGGGTGTCACCGAGGGTGACGACAGTCGGTCATGACGGAGAGTAACGACCCGCCGGTCGTGATCATGGTCCACTAAATGGGCCGAACTCGGTTCGCGGTGATTAGCGATCGGCTCGGGGAGAGAGCCGGGGGACAAAGGGATTTTGGGTCGCCCGCTCGCCTCTGAACTTTCGATCCGCTCCCTCCCGTCGACCGCGCCAGCGATCACGAACGGGCCGCGCGTGCCCGCCTCAGCATCGCTCGGCGTCGCCCTGTGTGACCAGGGCGCAGTAGTGACGGAGGGCTACCAGTCCCGGGAGGACTGGGCGGTGACCGGCTGTGCCTGGCCGCCGCGGTGCTGCCGGTACCAGCGGGTGACCACACGGTTCATCGCGCTCGATCGCATCGCGCTCACGCGCTCACGCACCACTTGCTCGCCAGGGTCGACGGTGATGATCTCCGCACCGACGCTCCGGTAGCGGGCGCGCCAGGTGTCGCTGGGCATCGTGTGGGTCAGGTAGACGTCGACGGCATCGAGGTGCTTGAGCGCCTCGTCGATGGCGGCGTAGCGGGCGCGCAGCGCGATCTTGCTGGCGATGGCGTCGTGGTTCCACTGGGGTGCGCCGGGGCCGGTGAGTGCGCGTGCGATGAGGTCGAGGTCGATGACGATGTCGTTCGCCTTGGCGCGGGCCTCGATCCAGCTGGACTTGCCCGCGGCCGGCGGGCCGGTGACGACGTAGAGCATGGTGGGTCACCGGCCGTCGGCCGGTCCGTCCTCGGGGTGGATGGGCTGGGGCGGCAGGGAGTGCCGGTCGCTGAGGTGTGCGTGCACGGGTGCCATGTTGATGCCGACGACCATGCGCTTCATCTCCAGGCGCAGGTGGGCGTCGAGGGTGATCTCTTCGCCGCAGTCCGGGCAGCGGGTGTGGCAGCTGAGCTGGCCGGTGGCCATGGTCACCACCTCCATCAGGTCAAGGGCAGCGGTGGGTTGGAGCGTGGTGGTTCTCGAACGTCGTGCGGTCCTGGTCGTAGGTCACGGCCGCCACTCCTCTTGATAGCCCTCCCGGGCCGCGTGCGGCAGGGCGAGCAGCCGGAGGGTCCGGCATGGGTACGGCTGGGGGTTGCTGCCGCCGTGGGTGGGGTAGCCCCACTGGCCGTCTACGCAGGTGCCGCAGGCGCCGTCGTTGACGTCCTGGTGTTCGTCGAGGAGCGCACGTCGCCCTTCGATCTCGGCGAGGACCTGCTCGGGTACGCCGCAGGCGCCGGGCTCACGGTCTGGGTACAGCACGTCGGGGACTGCTTCGCAGTCCTTGGTGTGCCACTGGGTGAACGGGTGGCGCTGGCGTTCGGCCTCGGCGGTGAGGATGGTTTCGAGGAAGGTGACGATGCTGGGGCGCATCAGCGTCTCCGGGGGCAGCTGGCAGCCAGGGCAGGGCGCCGGGTAGTCGCAGGCGAGAGGCCAGAGGCAGCCTGTGCCCACGTGGAAGAGGACGGACGTGCCGTTGTGGAAGTCGATCCGCTCGCCACCGTAGGCGCGTGACACGCGCTCCACGAAGCGATCGCCCTCGTAGGCCCGGGCGAAGAGGGCGAACCCGGCGCGGAGCTCCTGGCGGTTCGGGAAGCGCAGCACGCGCTCCACGTTGCTGCGGGCGGGGCGCAGCAGCGTGTGGTTGCCGGTGATGATCGCAGCGGCTACGGAGTCCGGGGCGTGGCCGTCTTTGAGCAGGGCTGCTGCTTTGGCGATGAACTGTTCGGCGGTCGTGGTGCCCTGCTGAGGTGGGTCCTGATGGCGTGCAGCCTCAGCGGCGGAGAGGGTCTGAAGGGAGGCGACGAGGCTGGGGAGCATCACCACCTCCGTGAGGCGCGGATGGGCTGGCGTTTGGCGTCGGTGCGGTTGCCGCGCTGTGAGTTGCAACGCCGGTGTGCGGAGCGGGCGTTCGCCTTGTCCAGGAGGTCGCCGCCCTTCGACAGAGGCTGGGCGTGGTCGAGGGTGAAGGCGTCGCGGTGGCGTTGTGCGGCGGGGCCTGTGATGTCGTAGCGGATCGCGCCGCCGCACCACCAGCAGGGCAGGAGCAGGGCGCGTTGCTGGGCGCAGAGACGGCGGTAGGGGCGGCCGTTGCGCGGGTTGCGTGGTGTGCTCATGGGGTGCCTGGCTGGCGCTGTGTGTGTACGCGGCGGGCGAGCGTCTGGGTGACGTCGTTGGGGTCGAGCTGGACGGTCAGGTCGTACGCGGTGGGGGCGGTGTCGGTTCCGTCGGGGCTGGTGGCGAGGGCTGTGCTGACGCGGGCCCACATCTCGGCGAGGCGGCCGGCTTGGTTGCTGCGGGTGTTGTGGTGTTGTGCGCGCTGGCGGGCTTCGGCGACGGCTGTGCGCATGTAGTCGTTGTCGGCGCGTTCGTCGGCGTACTTGGTTTCGGTGAGGGCCTGGTCGTGCTGCTCCTGGGCGGTGCGGGCGTGTTCGAAGGCGTGCTGCTGGGCGAGGCGGAGGGCGGTGGTGCGGTTGAAGGTGTCGGGCACGGTGGGCTCCTGGTGGCGGGTGGGTGCGCCCGCCGCACGGTGCCGGCGCTCCCCAACCCCCCGGAGGTGAGTGCCGGTGTGAGCGGCTTGTGCGGCGGGCGCGGGCACGACGAAGGCCCCGGATCTCGCCGTTTCCGGGGCCTGCGTGGTGCGTTGTGGGTGTCCGTTTTTGGACATGGTTGTGCGGGAAGATCGTGGCGCATGGATCGTTGCACGTCAAGTGGGGTTTGCCGGGTGGCGTCGCTGGCCTGGTCGGGTGGGCTTGGCGGCGGCGTGGGCGGTGGTGACGGCGTCGAGGAGGTAGAGGGGGTGGCGGGTGCTGCCGGCGGTGCGGTGGAGGAGGCCGCGGCGGACCCAGTCGCGGATGGTCGCGGGCTTCACGCCGCAGGCGTGCGCGGCGAGTTCGGTGGTGAGGTAGCCGGGCGGGATGGACGTGTAGCGCATGCGGCCTATGGTGCCGCACGGTGTTCGGGGTGGCCGGACGGTGCGCTGGCCGAACCGAGTTGAGGCGCAAGCGGGCGGCGATGCTAGTTCCGCAGGCCGTCCAGCATCTTCAGCCTGTCGAACTGCCCGCCGTCGCCGGTCCATCCCAGGCCGTCGATGGTCTTGGCCATCAGCAGGTCGGTGTAGTCGTCGTCCGAGAGTGGCTCGCAGGCCCCCGGCCGGGTCTTCCCGGCCTCCTTGGTCTTGTTCTCCACAGTGTCGGCCGCGTCCTTGGCTATGCGCTCGTACCCCGTGCGGACCATGGCGGCGAGAGTCTTGTCGAGCGCGTCGGTGCGCTCCTTCGCCTCGCTGACGGTCGGCTTGTCCGCGGGGTTGCCCCCGGTCTGCTCGGTGAGCGCGGTGGCGCAGTCCTTGGCTTTCTCGTCGTAGGGCTTCGAGCAGCCGACCGCGGTCCCGGCGAGGAGCAGGCAGGCGGTGAGCAGGATGGTGGTGCGGCGCATGGTTTCCCCCAGGGTGTGCGGTCTGTCGGCATCATCCATCTGTGTGCGCAGTCGGCGGAGGGGGTGTGTCTGAGTTGTGACGTCAGGCGGCGGGCGGCAGGCCCCGCCGCGTCGGGGGTTTGCGCGGCGGGGCCTGGTCTTCAGTGTGGCAGTGGTCAGGTGCAGGGGAAGTGGCTCGGCGGGAAGTGGCCGGCGCAGTGGGTGCAGTAGTCCAGGGGTGGCTGGGTGTAGCGGGTGACGGTGGCGCGCAGTCGGGTGATCATGTGGGTTCCTGTCTTGCGTGGTCGGGATGGGACGTGGGGCGGGGGGTTACGGGGTGTGCCATCGCACGTGGGTGCGGACGGGGTTGTGGTCGTCGGGGACGGCGGTCCATGCACTGTCGTCGTCGTTGTCGTCGGTGGGCTGACCTGCGGCGACGACACTCGGTGAGGGATCGGCGAGGGCGGGGGAGGGGCACTCGTCCCAGCGCAGGCCGGCGGACGCGGAGCGGCCGGTCTGGCGTACGTCCTTCACGGGCCAGCCGAGTGCGGCAGCCGTGTCGCGCACCGCGTCGGTGCTCACGCCGAGGTGCTCGGCGAGGGGCTTCAGCTGGGCGTGCGGGGTGCCGATGTCGCGGACTGCGGCGACCAGGGCGACGGGCCGGAGGGCGGGGGCTGCCGGCTGCTCGGCGGCGGGGGCCGGCTGCTCCTGCGCGGCGGCGTCCTGCTCCTGCTCCTGGTGCGGGCCGGCTTCCGCGGGTGTGGGGATGGCGGGCCGTTTCGGTGTCCATCCGTCTCTGCCCGCGCGGTACGCGGAGACGATCCACCATGCGGCGGCGCCGGCCGGGATCCACGGTGCTCCCCCGCCCTCGATGCGCGTGTACAGGCTGCAGGCGAGGGCGGTGCCGGCCTTGCGCAGCACGGCGGCCGCGGCCAGGAGGACGGCCAGGCGCAGCAGCCAGCCGGTGCCGCTGCCCTGCGCGAGCCAGTCGGCGGTGCGGTGCCAGGCGCGGCGGCCGCGGTGGACCGTCCATGTGGCGAGGTACAGGGTGCGGCGTGCGGAGCCGGTCCTGATGCGGTGGAGGGCGGTGCGCAGCCACTGCTGGGTGGTGGGTGCGTTCATGCGATCCGGCCCTTGGCGATGCCGTTGATGGCCCAGGCGCCGAGCCCGTTCGCTCCCTCGACGATCTGCTGGGCGATGAGGGCGGCGGTGCCGGTGGACACGCACAGCAGAACGCCGATGAGGACGCCCTTCCACCATTTGCCTTTCACGGCCTTGGCGATCGATTTGCGCAGCAGCCAGAGGGACACGGCGAGGGCGGCGACGACGATGGCGCCGTAGCCGTCGATGCGGGGGGTGGCGGCGCTGCCGAGGGTCTGGCTCGGGGCGCCGGTGAGCCATTTCATGGTGACGTCGCCGACGCTGTTGCCGCCCCAGCGCAGGAACTGGGCGAGGGTGCCGAGGAGGCCGGCGGGGCAGGCGATCATGAGGATGCCGCAGACGATGCCGAAGCCGAGCGGGACCAGCGCTTTCGGGTCGCGGGCGGTCCCGCCGGCGGCGGGACCGGCGCCCCTGCCCGCTCCGGCCCCGCCCTTGTGCCAGCGCCACAGCTCGGTGCCGAGCAGGGCCAGACCGAGGGCGAAGCCGGCGGTCGAGATGGTGGTGGTCGTGTACTGGCCCGCGGCCAGGGTGGTGTTCATGCGGGCTTCACTCCGGTCAGGGCGTAGACGAGCGTGGTGATCGGGAGGGTGAGCACCGTGCCGAGGACGGCGGCCCACAGCAGGAGGCGGGTGAGCGCGGCGAGCCACTTGGGGGCCCACAGGTCGGGGTGGGCGCCGGCCAGTTCGGCGCGGCGGGCGTTGTCCAGGACGGCGAGGACGGTCAGCGGGATCAGGGCCATGACCCAGGCGCCGGCGAGGGATGCCTCGTCGCGGACGGCTGTGAGGAGGGCGGCCCACGGTCCGGCGAGGGTGAGGGAGAGCGCGGCGAGGGCGAGGTTGTAGCCGATCCGGATCCGCGACCACCAGCGGGGAACGGGGTGCGGATCCGGGAGGGCGGGAGTTCCGCCCTGGTCGAGGTGCACGGTGATGCGGATGTCGACGGGTACGGGCACTGGCGGGGTGGAGGGTGCTCCGCGCCACCACTGCGGATCCGGAACATCCGGAAGAGCGGGTGGAGGCGGCGGGGGCGGTGGGGGCGGGGGAGAGGCCGGGGCTGGCCGGGGCACGGCAGCGGCGGGGATGACCCGGGTCGGGATGATGGGGCGGCGCTCGCTCACAGGGCCACCGCCGCGCAGGTGAGGGCGAGCCCGGCCGTGCCTGCCCAGGCGGTTCCGGCCCAGATGCGGCCGTCGTCGTAGGCGCGCAGGGCGGCCGTCGTCGAGGCGAGCGCCGCGGCGATGCCGAGGGGCGGGAAGAGCACCGCCAGGAGGAGGGCGAGACCGGGCAGGCTGAGGGTGACGGCCGCCCCGGCCGTGCAGGCCAGCGCCCAGCCGTGGTGGCGCAGCAGCCACACGGTGGCGGCGCCGGGCACCAGCGCGGCCGCCAGGAGGAGGGCGAGGATCACAGGGGGCCTTTCGTGAGGGGCGGGCTGTCGGCCGGGGTGGTCAGGCGCCGACGCGCAGGGCGCGCAGGTACCGGTCGACGCTGGACTGCGGGACGTCCTTGCCGGTCGCGGTGCGGACGGTGCGCAGGACGGTCTCCGGGTCGCGGATCCCGGAGTCCCAGGCGGCGCGGACGGCTTCCTGCGTGGTCACGCGGCCCGTGCGGATCGGGCTGACCGTGGAATCCGGAGACTGCGGAAGAGCGTCGGGGGTGGCGGAGGATCCCGGATCCGCGGATCCGTTTTCCTCCGGGACTCCGAGGGCGCGCTGTTCGGCGTCGACGAGGGCCTGGCCGCGCTGGAGCTCGCGGTGGATCGGGATCATGGCGAGGCGGCCGTCGAGCCGGGCGCGGCGGGCGTTGACCCACTGCTGGGTGCGGTCGTCGAGGGGCCGGGCGTGGACGCGCATGGCCATGGACCAGCCGCCCTTGGCGAGGCCGGAGACGAGGGCGCCGACGGCGCCGACGACCCACTGCCCGGCGACGTAGCCGTGGGCGCCGACGGCGGCCATGGACACGGCGAGCGCCCACCATCCGGCGGTGCGCGCCGCCTTGGCGCGGGCGGGGTCGTAGCGCAGGAGCCACTCGACTCCCATGCACATGATCCAGGAGGCGTCGAAGGCGACGGCCGCGGCGTAGGCGACGGCGGGGAGGGTGACGGTGGCCAGGAGGTCGCCGATGCTGGCGGTGGTCCAGGCGAGGGAAGCGGTGACGAGGATGACGGCGCCGGCGGTGACGGCGGTGCGCACCAGCTGGTCCCAGTCGCGGGGCGGCGCGGGGACCTCGATCATCTCGCGGTGCAGGACCATCTCGGTTTCGCCGTCCACGGTGTGGGGGACGAGGCGGGTCCGCTCGATCGTGCGGGTCTTCATGGCGGGTTTCTCCGGAACGGTCAGCGGCGGTGCGGGGCGCAGCGCCAGGCGTAGAGGGCGAGGACGGATGCGGCGAGGAACGGGCCGGGCTGAGCGGTCAGCAGGGCGCCGGCCGAGCAGCCACTGCCTTCGGGTGGGGCCCGGCCCGCGCGCTGGGGGCTGTACGCGCGGGCCGGGCGGTCTGGTGGTCAGCCGTGCGTGGCGTCGGCGATGAGGTGGGCGTCGTCGCGGTTGCCGTTGAGGTCGCGGTGCGCGCGGCCGTCGGCGTAGTCGCGGTCGCACTGCTCGTGCAGTGCGGCGACCCGTTCGGCCTGCGAGGCGGGCCGGCTGGTGCTGAGCCGGTCGGCGGCCTGGCGCAGGAGGGCCGCGTACGCGGAGCGTGTGATCGGGCCGGTGACCTCGGGGCAGTGCTCGCGCAGGGTGCGGGCGAGCGGCGGGTCCATGGTGGTCGCCTGGATGGCGGCGATCCTGGCGGTCGCGGTGAGTGTCTCGTCGGGGCGGCGTGTCTGCAGGCGGTCGGCGAGCTGCTGGAGCATGTCGCGGACCTGGGCGTTGATGTGGGCCTGTCCGCGGCTGTTGGGGGTGTTCATCCCAGGCTCCGGGCGGCCTGGCGCAGGAGGAGGGCGTGCTGGCCGCGGGTGCCGGCGGGCGCGAGGGGCGGCAGGGCGCGGTGGGCGCGCTGCAGGCTCTCGTGGGTGACGGCCTCGGGGAGTCCGGTGAGGATGATGTCGGCGGCGGTGGTCATGGCGTGCTCGCGGGCCTGTGCCGTGATCGGGCTGGTGTGGTCCATCTCGAGCATGCGGGCGGTGACGATCAGCATCTGGGCGGCGTAGCTGGGCTCGGTGAGGAGCACACGCAGGGCTACGTCCACGGGGTCGGGCTCGGTACGCTCCATGGCGGACCTCTCCTTTTGATCGCTTCTGGGACGGGTCCACCCCTCGGCCCGGAGTAGCCGCTCCGTATGGGTCGAGGGGTTTCGCCGTTATGCAGCAGCGCGGGCTGCTTCCCTCGAATGTATGGGACCCCATACACTCTAGGCAAGCGGCCCGCCCGATGAGATGAGGCCGGGTGTGACCGAGGAGGCCCAGCGGGTGATCGAAGCCATGGATGCCGTGGAGGCCGTCGGGGATCCAGCGGTGCGCGCACGAGCGATCAGCGAGGTTCTCGCCGATCAGGCCGAGCGGGTGAAGCGGTGGCGTGAGGACAGGCGGAAGGTTGTGCTGGACCTGCGCGCGCAGCAGCCGCCCGTGCCGTACCGGAAGATCGCGGCACTGCTGGGCGTCTCCCTGCGGACCGTGCAGGACATCGAGGCCGGCTACTCCGGATCCGGCAAGAACCGGCCGCGCGCAACGGGGGCGCCGGAGGGATGAGTTCATGCAGCCGTCGGGGGCTCTGCCGGGCCGCCGGCGACGCTGCGGGCGTGGGAGGCGCAGCGCAGGCCCCGCGGGGCATGACGGCGCCCCGCCGACCAGCGTCGGCGGGGCGTTCTGGTGGTGCGAGGTCAGGCGGGTGCGAGGACCTGAACCGGCGCAGGCGACTACCGCAGTCGCCAGCCGGACAGCCGGTCGCCGTCGCCGACGTCGGCCGTCAGCCGCTTCCCGGCCAGCCGGTCGACGGGCAGGCCGACGGCGCCGGCGATCTCGGACGCCGGGTAGCGCTCGGGCTCGGCGCGCTCACCGGGGGGTACGTCCGCGACGACCTCGGCCTGGTCGCCGAACAGCAGCAGGATGATGACGTTCACTCGCTCACTCATGAGCAGATCCTTTCGGCAAGGGGAAGGGCTGCTGCACGTTCGGGGCGTGGTCGCTCTCCTCGGCCGTGAACCTGCCGCCGTCACTGCGCTGCGCCCCGTGCCGGCCGCGCCCCGGGCGCGCAGTATGCAGGGCTGTCACCTGATCCGCGGCGAATCGCCCCTCGCCGCCCCGGCCGGGAGCGCGGTCCACCTGCCCCAGCCCCCAGCGGGACAGCTGCCGGCGTGCACTGCCGTTCGCGGACGGCCCGGTGTACCCGAGGTACGCGGCGACCGTGCTGATGGTCCAGCGCTCGTAGTCGCGTGCCCGGTAGGCGTCCAGGTCATCGACGTGCCACAGCGGCATCCGGCCGCCGAGCGCGTAGTGCCGGGGGTGCGGGGCGTTCCCGGCCTTCTGCAGTGCGATCCACGCGCCGCCGGTGAGGGCGGTGCCGCCGTCGGCGAGGTGCCGCAGCGCCTGGTCGCGGGTCATGCAGCGGTCGTCGCGGGCCGCGTCCGCGGACGGGACCCGTTCGGTGAGCGCCTCGATCCGGCTGCGGGCACCCGCGATCGGCCACGCGTACACGGGCATCTGCCGGGCGTTGTACTCCAGCCACTCCTGCGGGCCGGTGACGGCGTGGCGGGGCAGCGGTTCGAGGTTCGTCATGAACCGGTGGTCGGGCTGTCCGGCGATCTCGTCGGCGCGGGGGCCGCTGCCGTGCAGCAGGGTGTGGTTGGGGTTGTCTCCCTTGGTCAGGCCGGTGTCGCACAGGACGCCGAGGGGCTGGTGGCCGACGGACATGTGGATGGCCTCGGCGAGGGCACGCGCCTTGGGGGTGAGGGTGTCGAGGTCGACCGTTTCCGGGGCGCTGCCCGCGCGGATCCGGAGCGTGACGGTCGTCATCAGTACTCGCCCCGCAGGGAGTCGATGTAGAGGTCGGCCTCGGTCCGGGTGAGGGTGGCGATGCCGTCCCGGTCGGTGGGGCCCTTGAAGAAGCCGACGGTGCCGGCCTCCCCGTCCCGGGCCTGTCGGCGCAGGAGGTCCAGGATGGTCCGGATCTGGTCCGGGGTGGCGGTCTCTGCCATGAGGGCGGTCCTTTCGGTCAGGCGGCGAGCTGGGTGCGGAGCCGGGCGGCGAGGTCGAGGACGTCGGCGATGCTGATGCCGGGGACGTCGCCCCGGTAGGTGGTACGGAGCAGGCCGTCGTCGCGGCCCTGCGGGTCGCCGGCCCAGTCGGCGTCAGGGAGTTCGGTGATGACGATGAGGGCGGAGCGGAAAACGGTGAGGAAGTGCGCGCGGTCGCTCTCGGGGATGGCGTCGAAGCGGTCGGCGAAGAGGGGGGCGAGGCCGCTGACCGTGATGGTGTGGCCGCAGACGGGGCGGGGGCGGCGGGAGCGCTTCACGACCGGGGTGATGGTCTCGGTGCGCTCGCCGGGGGTCCAGTGGGTGACGGTGTATCCGGCGGCCAGGTCGATCATGGGCGTCTCCGTGCGGGCAGGGCGGCGCTTCATGGCGCCGATGGCGATGCGGCGGGCGAGGGAGGCGGCGTCGATGATCCAGCGGCCGGCCTGCTTGACGGCGGCGACGGCGCCGGCGCGGCACCAGGTGCGGATGGTGGCGACGGTGACGTCGGCCTGGACGGCTGCGGCGGTGCTGTTCATCGTGGCCCCCTCGGTTCGATGACTCCATAATACCTCACCGTGAGGCGTTATGGAAGCGGGAGGCGCTGCATCCATGTGAACCGGGTTGCGTAGCGACCCTCGGCTGGGGCAGAACGCCGCCGACCAGCGACGGCGGGGTGATCGGGCGGCCGGGCCCAACCGGCGGGCGGAGTAGCCCACCGTGCGCCCGGTCGGGCCGCGGGTGAGGCTGGAGGCATGGCCGACGACCAGCCCGTGGTGATCTACCCGCCCGACGAGGACGGCGGCCGCCGCGTCCGCATCGACGGCACCATCCTCGGCCGGGCCTACAGCGTCCAGGACGTCGCCGCATTCATCCAGACGGCCGGCCTCCCGTCCTTCGACGAGATGGACGTCGTCCGCAGCACCCTCATCGACTGGCGCGGCGGCGGGCCCCATGTCTGGTCGCCGTGAACGGGGGCGGCGGCCGCCTCAGCCAGCGTCCGGGCACAGCGTCTCCCCGGCGTCCAGCCACTGCGCGTACGCGTCGCCGTCCTTGCCGTTCCACAACTCGGTGCCCGCGTTGCCCTTCACGAAGCCGGGCCGGGTGATCGTGCCTGTGAGCAGGTAGTTCTCGCCGTTCGCCGCGTTCAGGTACGCCCCGCCGCCGACGGCGTCGCTGCAGGCGAGCACGACATCGGACGTCTTCCACGGCCAGCCCTTGCCGTACGACGCCCGGCTGGCGATGACGCTGTCCTCGCTCTGGCGCACCGTCCGCCCCGGGAACAGGCTCTGTGAGGCCGGCTCGCTGGCGGCCGGTTCGCTCGCTGGCGGGTCGGACGGCGAAGGGTCGGACGGTGGCGGGGAGGACGCCTCGCTGCTCGCCGGCGCCGGCGTGCTCTCCGGCTGTGTCGCCGGCGCCGACTCGGCCGGATCACCCCCGGAACCCGACCCGCAGGCGGAAGCGGTCATGACGATCAGTCCGGCGACGAGCACAGCTCTCACACATCTCATGCCAGCACCTTGGCATCAGGAGGGACCGCCTCTGCGTGAGGTCATCAATCTGTGACGAGGCCCTCCCCGCCGGGGCGGAGGAGGGCCTCGTCGTCCAGGAGCGGCGTGCGAGGTCAGCCCACCCGTACCTCGACGGTCTCTGCCTTCTTCGGCGTCTCGGCCTGGTAGGTGACCCTGCGCACGAGGTGCGCCGGTACGACGGTCACGGTGTACGTGTCCTGGCCGGGCGGGGGCACGTAGTCCTTCGTGCGGGGGTCGATGTGAAGGAAGCCGGCCTCGATCGCGACGCGGACATTGTGCAGCCGCTGGAGGAGCTGGTGCTCGGCGTTCGGGTTGGGGACCAGCTGTTCGGCGAGTTCGACTTCGGCGGTACGCCAGTTCAGGCTCATGCTCTTCCTCGGTGGTCGTCGTGCGGGTGGGCGGGCCGGCGCTATTTGCCGATGTTGATCTTCTCGTTGTCGAGGAGCGCGGTGTGGGTGGCCGCCGTGATGATCAGGATGACCAGCAGGAAGCCGGCGAGGGGGTTGCTGTCGCTGGGGTCCGGGGACATGGCCATCGCCACGCCGATGATGGCGATCTCGCCGACGACGTAGGTGATCGCGAGCCAGGGCTTGACGACGCCCTTCACCGCGGCGACGACGAACGGCACCGCCGCGCACATGCCGAGCGTGACGACGGGCACGATCGTCCAGACCACCTTGGCGAAGGTGGAGGCGAACATTCTCGGCCGGGCGGGCGCGAGCGGGGCGTTGAAGTACGGGTTGGTGGCCATGAATTCCCCCAAGGTGTGCTGCAGTGTGAAGGAAGTGTGCAGCCGGTGACGGGTGTTGTCAGGCGGTTCGCCTGGATTGATGCCCACGGGTGACCAGCCGGGCTGCTAGGCCGCCGCGGTGCCCGGTGCGCGGCCGTCGGCGGGTTGCTCGCCGGGCGGGGGGTGGTTTCCGGGCTGGAAGCGGCGCAGGGCCAGCCAGGTGTCGGGCGGGTACTGGCACAGGCACCAGCCGCACTGCACCGTGCGGCGCAGGTCGGCCCACAGCCGGCGGCCGCAGATGATGCCGCCCTCGTCGACGGCGATGCAGTAGCCGAGGAACGTGGGCTCGGGCGGTTCGTCCAGGGCCCTGCCCGGCTGGACGACGGCGCGGACACGGTCGACCAGGTGGCGCACCTCGAGGGCGAGTTGTCCGCCCTGCTCCCACAGGACGATGAAGTGGACCTGGTCCTGCAGGCCGGCGGACGCGCGGGTCAGCCGGTACCAGAGCGAGCCGGTGCGGGCCGGGACGGGCAGGTGGCGTTCGCTGTGGATGGCCTCCCGCCAGTCTTCGAGGACGCCGATGATGCCGCCCGGGCCGCGCAGGTCGAGGACCTCCTGGTTGAGCGGCATCGGCGCTTCGGCCATGCGGGTGCGTCCGCCGTACTGGGCCGGGCCTGCGGGCCCGGCGGTTCCGGGCGAGAGCCACGCCTCGAGAGTCGCCCACAGGCGTGGGAGCTGGGCCAGGCGGCCGAGGGTGGTGCGGGCACAGTCGGGGCACAGCCGGCCGTGGTCGAGCTGGTGCGTGGAGCACAGGGTGCAGATCACGGGGTCCGCCTTCCTGCTGGTGGTGCGGGCGGGGGTGGGGAGGTGTGCGGGATGCGGCCGGGCTGGCCGGCGGGCGCGGGATCCGCAGGTGCCGGGAAGAGCCCGGCCGTTCATTCGTCTCTCCGGTGCTGCTGCTCGATGCGGTCGAGGAACGCTGCGAGGGTGTGGCCGGAGGTGCAGTTCTGGTCGTGGATGTCCTCGGCGTGGCCGTTGAGGAGGCAGCACGGGGTGAGGGGTGCCGGGGTGTGGCCGAGGGCGCGGGCTCGGGTCCAGTCGGCCTCGAGGCGGCGGCGTTTGAGCCGTCGGTGCTCGCGCAGCGCGGCTTCGGTGAGGACCAGGACGCCGAGCCCGAACAGGCAGGCGGGTACGAGCGCGTGCTGGGCGGCCGAGCCTGCGGCGGCCGCGGCGAGGACGATCGCGCCGGCGATCGCGGCGTGCTGGTACCGGCGGGCGGGTCCGGTCATCGGCTGACCCTGATCTCCCGCAGCGGGCGGCCGTGTTCGAGGCCGGAGTGGAGCTCGCGGAGACGGCGCAGGGCCCTGCCGTCGCGCAGGCTGAGGCGCCTTCGGGTATCGCCCGCGAGCTGGGCCCAGCAGGTCTGGCAGAGGTAGTGGCCGATCCCGCGGGTCCGCGGGCAGGCAGGGCACTTCAGCTTCGTCACGTGCGCCTCCACGGGCAGTAGGTATGGCCGAGGGGGATACCGCTGGTCACGACGGTGAGGGCCGTGAACCACGAGGCAGCGAGGATGCAGCTCACGATGTCTGCGCCCCGTCCTGCCGCGCCCCGGCGGCGGGCTGCACGGCCAGCAGGTCGGCGCCGCACGACGGATGGACACAGAATCCGCCGTCGGGCAGGTCGCCAGCCGTCACCTCGTGGAAGTCGACGTGCCCGACGGCGGGGGCGGGCTTGTGGCCGAGGCAGTGCAGGAGCCGTCCGCCGTCCTGCCGGTAGCCGACCAGGCCGGTGGCAGCGAGGCGCTGTACCTCACGGTCGGGGACGATTTCTGTGGCGCCGACCCAGACATCTGCCGACTCCGCCTCGGCGGCGGGCGGGGCCTCGTCCTGCTGCTGCGTCTCGGCGTCCTGCCTCCGGCTCAGGGCCCGTAGGACTGTGTCCAGGTCGGGGTCCTGCGTCAGGTCCGTCAGCGCCTCCTGGACGGGCCCGGGGCTCAGGTCCCGGGGTGCGAGGACGCGCAGGATGGTGATCAGGGCGTCCACCAGACCCACCGCGATGCCGGTGTCTGACCGGCAGCTCTGCGGCTGCGCGAGCAGCTCGTCCTGCTGCTGCGCCTCGTCGGCGTCGGTCACGATCAGCGGCCACGGGCCGAGGCCACGGCCGGTGATGCGCTGCTCCGGGTGGACGTGGGTGAAGTGGGCGCGCGCTCCGTTCGGGGTGTGGAGGGTGACGGGGGTCGGGCAGAGAGGGCAGCGGACCGGGCCGTCGGTGAGCGCGACGGCCGTCTCGGGTGTGGTGGCCGGTGTCTCGCCCTCCTGGTGCGCACCGCAGTTGTGCGTGCAGCCCTCGCATGGGCAGGCGCATCGGTTCGGGGCGGTCTCGTATCCCGGGCATGCGGCCGGTGTCTCGCCAGCCAACTCGGCGGCCTCCCGCAGGATCGCGGCCCGCGCGGAAGTCGTGGCGGGCGGCGCCTGCCCGGCGGGCGGCTGCTCCCCGTCGGCGTCGCTGATGCCGGGGCACCAGACGCCCGGCGTGGCGTGCCAGGGGTGGCCGTCGTGGTAGTCGTCGTGGCCGCACGGGCGGGTGCCGGTCTCGATGGCGTCGCGGATGCCTCGCGCGTAGGCGGCCTGGTCGGCAGGCAGCACGGCGGGTTCGTCGGTGCGGTGCACGATCGCGTGTGCGGCCACGAGGCCGATGTCCACAAGGTCGCCGCCGGACGTCGGTAGATCCGAGGCGCGCAGCGCAGCAGTGATCAGCTCGCCCAACTCCGGCACGGTGTACGTGTCGAAGCCGATCGCCGGGAAACCGTCAGCGGCCTTGTAGACGCGCAACAGGCTCACGGTGGGCTCGGGCTCCGGCGCGTGCTCGCACTCGCCGTACACGAGCGTGTGGGCCCCCGCGCGGCGGCACCTGCGGTTACAGCCGTCGAAGTCGATGGTCGGGTCGGGCTGGGTCATGTCGTCTCCAAGGGGCTGGGTCGGGGCTGGTCAGGGGCTGGGCGTTCGGTCGGCCCTGCTTGGTCCAGGGCCGACCGGTCTCGCTGATCACGCAGGGAGGTTGATGACGCCCTGCGCGAAACGCTCCCGGGCGAGGTCGTGGTAGGCGGGGTTGAGGTCGATCCCGACGTAACGGCGGCCGAGCTGGCGTGCTGCGGCGCCGGTCGTGCCGGACCCGGAGAACGGGTCAAGCACCGTTCCGCCTGGGCGACAGCCGGCCTTGATGCAGCGCATCGGGAGCTCGATCGGGAAAGTCGCGAAATGCGCCTGCGGGTTCGGGGTTTGGCTGATCGTCCACACCGTGCGGGCGTTCCGGCCGCTCTTGCCCGGCCGCGAGTGAATGCCGATGTTGTTGACGTTGCCGGGCTGGCCTGTCGTAGCAGCGCGCGCGGTGTGCGCCTCGTACTGGCGGGCGTAGCGCTGGTTGTGGGGCTCCTGCGCGGCACTCGCAGACGCCTCGCGGATCGCGTCCGCGTCATACCAGTACCGCGGCCCTTTGGTGAGCAGGTACACCATCTCGTGCGCCTGCGTCGGCCGGTCGCGGACAGACTCCGGCATCAGGTTGCGCTTCGCCCACACGATCTCCGAGCGGAGCGTCCATCCATCGTCTTGCAGCGCGATGGCCACGCGGGCCGGGATCATCAGCAGATTTTTCGGCGGGACAGCACGGGTACCAGGGCGGGACTCCGCGGTGAACGCGCGGCCGCCGCGCTGCCCCTTGCCCTGTCGGCCGGCAGAGCCGGGCGGGTAGGCGTAGCTGTCGCCGAGGTTGAGCCACAGGGTCCCGTCGTCGGCGAGGACCCGTCGCGCCTCGGCGAACACCGCGCGCAACTGCTCGACGTAGGCCCCGGGCGTCGGCTCCAGCCCGTACTGGCCGGGGGTGCCGTAGTCGCGGAGTCCAAAGTAAGGGGGTGAGGTGACGATGCAGTCGAGGGATGCATCGGGCAGCGTGCGCAGGGTGGTGAGGGCGTCGCCGAGGAGGAGCGTCACCTGTTCATCGCGGTAGTACTCGGCGGGCGACTTCATGCGCTGTGCCTTCCATGGTCGGTGGGCTGGTCAGGGTCGGGTGGTGCAGGCGGGGCAGAGGTCGGCCAGCCCGCCGGGGCGGCGCTGGCGGGTCCAGCCGTCGGCGCGGCCGTCGGCGCGGACCTGCCGGGCCGTCACCGAGGCGGACCGGGCGCGGACAGCGGCCGAGCCGGGGCAGTCGGTCTCGTGGTCGGGGCCGTCGCAGGCCACCTCCACACCGAGGGGATACGCGGTCACGGGGTTCACTCGCCCGTCTCTTCAGCAGCGGAGACAGCGGCGCCGGGACTGCTTATGCGCTGGTGCCCGCGGCTCGCCAGGCGTCGAGGACGCGCTTGGGGATCTGGCCGACGCCCGGGCAGTCGACGCCGTGCCCGACGGCCCAGGCCCGGACGGTGCGGGCGTCGTAGTCACGCGGCGGCGGGCTGCGCCGCGGCTTCTTCGGCGCGAGCTCCGCCTCCCGCGCACGCAGTTCGGCGAGCCGCTTCTCCAGCTGCGCGGCCTCGTCGGTGATCGCGGTGAGTTCCTGGTCGGCGGCATGCCGGGCGCGCAGTCCCTCGACGGCGGCGCGCGCCCGGGCGGCCTGGTCCTGGACGCTGCTGTCGGGGTGGCTGTCGCCCCACGCCAGGAGGGCGGGCAGCGGCAGCGCGCCGGCGGGGGCCTGCGCAGTGTGCGAGGGGTGTGACGTGGTGTCGGCGGTGGGCATGACGGGCTCCCGGGGTGTCGAGGCGGGGGTGAGGTCGAGAAGGTTGTCGCGGGCGGCCTGCGGGCCGCCCTGTTGGTCGATCTCGCTGAGCAGGGCGCGCAGGGCGTGAACGGTCACGGCTTCCTCCACCGGGATGGCGCGGACCAGGTCGTCGGTGAGGTGCGCGCCGGCCATGCAGGCGCCTTCGGTACAGCCGCTGCGGACGTAGCCGGCAGGAGGCCGGCCGTGGTGCTGCTCGAACGCGGTGTGGCGGGCGTTGAAACGGCCCTTCTCGGCGTACAGCTGCGGCATGCGGCCGGACCACGTGCCGGTCCAGCGCGCGTGACCGTCGCCGTACGGCTCGAGGCGCGCGGCGAGCGCCTGCGCTCTGGTCTGGGGCGGCGGCGGCCGGCGGGCGGGCGCCTTCAGACCGGCCGCCCGGCGGATCTTGAGGATCGCCGGCGCGCTGATACCGACCTGCTCGGTGATCTCGCTGTACGAGGCTCCCGCCCGCAGCAGCTCGAGGGTGCGCTGTTCGTTCTGCGCGCGCTGCTGCGGCGAGTACCGGAAGCCGGGCCCCTGCCGGTAGGGGATGGCGTACGCCGTGCGGGTCTCCGTGATCGTCCTGCTGGTCACGTGGAGCTCGTCCATGATCTGCCGGTGCGTGGCGCCGGCCCGCAGCATCGCGGCGACGCCCTCACGCTGTGATGCCGCGGTGTCCTTCGCCGCGTTCCGGGAGCCGGGCTTGGGCTTGGGTTTCGCCTTCACGGTCGGTGTCCTTCGTCGGGTCGCGGCCCGGGCCGGCCTGGCCCGGGGAGCGTCGGGTTCGGGGGCGGGCACGGCGGCCGCCGGCGCCAGGCGCTCCCGCAGGACGGCGAGTGCGGCTGCCCGGCCGTCGGGGAGCGGGGGCAGAGCGCGGCGCTCCGCGTGGGTCAGCCCGCCCCACAGGCCGTTCGGGGTGTCCTGGACGAGGGCGTCGTGCAGGCACTCGGCGCGCACCGGGCAGCTCTGGCAGACCGCCCGCGCCTCGGCCCCGGGAGACTTCACCAGGAACAGGGGGCGGTTCACGGCTGTCGAGCAGGCGGTGAGCTCGTGCCAGCGCACGCTGTCGGCGGGGCTCACGCACACCTGCCCGGGCGTCCGATGACGACGCCGGCGATGCCCTCGAGCAGGGCCGCCATGTGGGCGGCCTGCTCGTCGCGGGTGCACGGCTTGTAGCCCGGGGGGAGTTCGGCAGCCGGGCGCGGGCCCGGGCTGCGCCAGGCGGTGCCGGTGGGGTGGTCCTCTGCCGGCACCAGCTGCTCGTCGGCGGAGGCGGTCACCGGGCCCACCGGCCCTGAGGCTGCTGGCCGAAGAGCGGCGGCTGCACGGTGGGTCTGCGGCGGGCGGGCCGCGAGCTCGGGGGCGGGGACTGCTGGCCGGTGCAGGAGTTCCAGTGCGCGATGGCCTTCCACTCCAGCAGCGCGTCCACCGGCTCCGGCTCCTCCGCGTCGAGCCGGCGCACGACGGTGCCGCCGAGGCCGGTGGCGCGCGCGGCCAGGTTCCCGGCCGGGCTGGGCTGGGCGTTCAGGGGCGTGCGCTGTCCGCGGTCCGGGCCGGACGCCCAGCGGACCGGTGCGCCGCAGCGGGCGCACTTGGTGACGCCGAGCGTGGGGTGCGGGATCGTCGGCATGGGTCAGGTCCCCTCTGTGCGCGCGGCGGCGGCCGCGGCCCGGGCGGTGTGGGGTTCGCGGCGTCGGCGGCCGCGCGGTGTGGTGCAGGGCTGGCCCTCCTCGGCGACACAGCCCTGCTCCGGGCAGGCGATGCCCAGCGCCCCGGTCACCGGGGCCCGGCCGACCGCGCTGCGGAACTCGTCGGGCATGTAGTCGTCGCGCACGGGCGCCTCCTCGGTGACGGGTGATGCGAACGGCCCGGCAGGCACAGCGACCGGCTCCGGCCGTACGGGCGGTGCGGGCGGGAGTTCGCCGTACGCGGCGCGCAGCAGCTCGCCGGCGCGCAGCACCCCGTACCGATGCAGCGCGGCAGCGGGCCCGTGCCGGGCGGCCAGTGCCAGGACGTCCTCGTCGGACGCCGCAGACCGCTGCCGGTACGTGGCCTTCGCCGGGGCGCCCTGCGCGCGGAGCACGGCGAGGTCCTCGTCCCACTTCCGCGCGCGGCGCCATTCCTCGCGGCTGACCTGCCGGTTGAGGGCGCACGCCTCGCACGGCGCGCCGGTGGGCCAGGTCCGGCCGTCCTCGCACAGCGGCAGTCCGCACCCGCGGGGGACGACCGCCACCGCCAGGAGCCACGCGCCGAGGTCCTCGATGGCGCGGGCGTCGCGGTAGCGGGCTGCGATGCGGGCCGCCATCCGCTCGGGCGTCACCAGCGAGACGGCGGCCTGGTCGAGCTGGCGGCCGATCTCGCGGGCCACCCGCCGCAGCATGAACCGGCTGGTCTGCCCGGTGATCAGGTGGCGGACGGGGGCGAGGCTGGTGTGGATGCGTGCCGTCCAGCGCAGCTCCGGCCCGCCGTACGGGGGCGTCGGGGCGGGGGCGGAGCGGTTCCCGCGCGCAGCGCGAGAGGTGCCCGGCCGGAACGTGCCCGGCACCGTGCCGGCCGCCGGGGCGGGGACCCGCTTACGGTCACCTCGCCTGCGGCGGGAAGCCCCCGCTGGCTTCGTCTGGTCGGGTCGGTCAGTTACGTGGTCTTCCCTAGACGCGAGGGAACCGTCACCAAGATCCGGACCGGATCCGTCACAGACGACCGGTGACCCGGTCTCCCACAGCGGGAGTTGCCCGGCCGCCTGGCCCTCGAGGGCCGCGGCCTGCGGCGCGGGTGTGGTGGCGGGCACGGTGTGCAGGGGGTGGCGGTGGGTTTCGTAGGCGTGGCGGCCCTGGGCGCCGCCGCGGCGGTGGACCGTGACCCAGCCCGTCTCGCCGAGGCTGTCGGTCAGGCGGCGCACCTGGCGCTCGCCGAGGTGTTCGCCGGCGCGCCGGCCGGTGTGGTGGTGCAGCATCTCGCCGAGCTCGCCGGCGGTCATCGGGATGCGGCGGGCGTCGGCGTAGGCGAGGAGGGCGTACAGGCGCAGCTCGCGCGGGCTGAGTGCTTCGGCCGCGCGGACGGGGATACGCACCCACAGTTCGCCTGCGGTGAGGGGGCGGGTGGTGCGGTGGGCGGACTCGCCCGTCCCGCCCGCGGCGGTACGCCGCGTGGTGGGGACTTCGACCAGGCCGTCGACGGGGTCGGGCCGGGTGAGGGTCTTGAGGGCGCGTTCGACGGCGGACTTGGACATGCCGAGGTAGGCGGCGAGGGTGGCGACGCGGGCGCGGCATCCCTCGGGCCGCAGGGCGAGTGCTGCGATCTTGACGTAGACGCTCAGGGCCGCATCGGGGTACTGAGCGCCCACGACCAGGCGCAGGGGGACGAGGACGGTCAGGCCGCCGGCGCGCGGGCGCGCACCCTCGGCCGCGCGGGGCGGCGGGGTGTGCGGTGCAGCCGGGGTGGCTGCGAGCGCGACGGCGGACATGACGGTTCCCTCGGGTTGGCGGGCCGGTTGGTGGTGTGCCGGGCGGGCGAGGCGTGGTCATCGCCCGCCCGGCAGGTCTGAGGTGTGCGGGTCAGCGGGGTGCCCGCCGGCGGGGTTTGCCCGTGGTGGCGCGGATCTGCTGGAGGACGGCGGCGGGGATGGTGAGGGCGGCCACGACCGGACAGCTGGCGGCCTCGCCGGCGGTGGCGGGTCGTTCGGTGCGGATCCAGCCGCGGGAGTAGAGGTTCTGCAGGGCGACCTGGATCTGGCGGGGCGCGAGCCCGGTGGCCGCCGCGAGGTCGCCGGTGGTGGGCCGCTGGCCGGGGCTGAGACGGCCGGTGGTGTGGCTGGCCCGCCACATCAGGTCGTGCCCGACCAGCCGGGCGTGGGCGTGCATGCGGCTGGCGCGCAGCCCGAGCATGAAGTACCGGCGGAAGTGCTCGTCGCGGGTCAGCTTGCCCGGGGCGAGGGCCGCGTCGGCGGCCGGCGCCTGCGGAGCACGCGCCGGCCGCGGCGGGGCGGGCGGGGGCGGGGTGCGGCGGGAGAGGTCGCCGGGGGTGGGGGTGCGGGGGCCGGCCGGTGCGGTCATGGTGTGTGGCTCTCCTCGTCCGGGGCGCCGCTCGCGTGGGCGGCCGGCGCCGTGGTGTCGGGTGGGGGCTGGCGGCGGCTGGGCCAGCCCGGTGACGGAGGCAGGTCGGGCAGGCCGCGCTGCCGGCGGGGCGAGTGCAGCTCGCACCACCAGCCGCTGGCGTACAGGCGGCTGCGGGTCAGGGCGTGCGGCGGCGTCAGCCACGTGCACACCGGAGGCCGCGCGGTCACCCGGTGGGGTCCGGCTCGCTGGGCTCCTCCTGCACGGGCGTGCTGGGCTGGTCGTCCCAGACGTCGTGGTCCTCTCCGGGCCGCGCGAGGTCGAGCCGGGCGCTCCACACGGCGACCGCGAGGTGCCGTCGTGCCGACGGCAGCCAGTACTCGTCGCGCCGGCCGGCGGCGTGCTGGCGGATCGCCGAGGCGGTGGCCTCGCGGGCACTGCTGGTCCGCTCGCGCAGGGCGGGCAGCGGGGCGGGGAGCTCGCGGTCGTGCGGCGCGTACGTCCACGTCTCGATGCGGTACAGGTCGCGGCCGTCGCGGCCGGACTGCCGGCAGGCGTCGCGGAGCTGGACGGCATGGGCGATGCTGCACGCGGGCTGGTGGGCGAACTCCTGCACGCTCGGCCCGGCTTCGACGTAGACGGTGCTGGGCGTGCACCAGTGCGTGGTGCCCTGCGGGTGGGGGCAGACGGCTCCCCGCCGCGTCGGCTCCTGGACGTACTGGTCGACCAGGCTGAAGCGGGTCACGCGGAACGCGGGCGCCTTGCCGCAGCCCTTGACCCAGCACCGCTTGTACTGCGCGTGCGCCTGGTAGCTGCACTCGTCGCACACGCAGCCGCCGCCGCAGTTGCAGCCGAGGGACTCTCCGTCGTCGTCAGTGCCCGCGCAGCCGCAGTACTCGTCCGGGTCCTGGTCGTCGTAGTCGTCCGGGCTGCCGGCCGCGATGTCCTTCGGGTGGTCGCCGGGCAGCAGGTGGCCGGGCGCCCATGCGCGCATGAGGATGCGGGCTGCGGCCTCGATCTCCTGCGGGGTCGGCCCGGGCAGGGCCGTGCCGGTGGTGGTGTCGGTCATGATGCTCCGATCGAAGGGGTGGGCAGGGACGCGACGGCGTACGACCAGGCGCTGTCGTTCGCGGCGCGGGCGGCGTGCTGCTCCCACCGGCAGACCAGGACGTCGACCGACCGGGCCTTCGGGGTGCGGCCGATGGGGTGGCCGCAGGAGCAGGCCGCCAGGTAGTCGTAGGCGTCGGTCTCGAGGACCAGGGCGTGAGCAGTGGACGTCGCCCCCGGCCCGGCGGTGGTGCTGCCGGTGGGGGTGTCCTTCTCCTCGGCCCGGGTCAGGGAGGTGTCGAGGGACTCGGCCAGCTGCGGCAGGGTGGCCGTCCAGCGCGGTTCGCTGCTGCCGGGGCCGAGCCCCTGTACCAGGGCCTCGCGCAGCTCCTGCCCGAGGAGCGGGCGCAGCAGCACGGGCTGGCGCAGGGCGGCCGTGAGGATGTCGATGCGGGAGGTCACCGGTCACCGCCGGGGCGGGTGGGGATGGTGCGGAGTTCGGCGCGGGCGCGGGCGATCGCCGCGCAGCGGCCGTTGCAGTACCAGTGCGCGGCCGCGCCGTCGGCGGACCCGGCGACCTGGACCAGTCCGGCGGCCGGGGCCTGGTCCGAGACGGCCGGGCTGGCGCAGGCGCCGACGGTGCAGGGCGCGACGACGGGGAGGCCGGCGGAGTCGCGGCCGGTGCCGATCAGGCCGGCGTTCCATGCCTGCTTCGCGCGGAGCTGGCCGGGACTGGTCTCCGGCAGCTGAGGACGCGCCATCAGCTGTCACCGCCGCCGTCTGCGTGCCGGGTGTTGCCGGGCGTACTGCGCCAGGTGGCGATTTCGTCCTCGGCCGGGACGGGCAGGGGCCGCAGCTCCATGGCAGCCACCGTGAACGGCTGACCGGCCGCGAGGTGGCCGGCGGCGAGAGCGCGCTGGCTCATGCCGTCCCGGCGCATCTGGCGCACCAGGGTGAGCCGGTCGGTGCGCGTCACTGCGCCACCGCCTCAGCGGCCTCGACGAGGGAGCGGAGCCGCATCATGCAGCCGACGGCGGCCCGGAGCATCGCCTCGGAGTCGTGGATGTTGGCGACCTCGGCCTCGGCCAGCGTCTCGCGGGCCATGCGGATCTCATCCGGCAGGCCGAGCGGGGTGAGCGCCGCGTCCTCGGGGGCGAGGAGCGGGGCGTAGGCGGTGGGCTGCCGGCCGGAGCCGGGCGCGGGGAGCGGGGGCGCGGTCACTGGCCCTCACCCCGGGCGGCGCCGGTGTGGACCGGGCGGCCGTCGCGGACGATCGTGAGCCGGTGCGGGCCGGCCTCCATCCACATCTCGGACAGGGGGTCGGGGTCGTCCTTGACGGCGTAGCAGCCGACCATGCCGTCGAGGACCTCCGTGTCCCGGGGCAGGGTGTGTGTCAGGAGCTGCATGGACAGGAAGCCGTGCGCCCCGGCGGAGATCAGGTACGTCTCACCGAACGGGGCGCGCGTGCCGGCGGCCTCGTAGTGGACGTGGACCAGGTCGCCCGGACGGTTCGGGTACCAGGCGGCGGTGGTCAGCTCGGCGTGGCCGTCCATCAGGGCGCCCAGCTCGCCGGCCAGGTCGCGGCGGCGCTTGGCGTCCTCCGCCCGATCCAGCGGGCTCTGGATCTCGTGCCCGGCGAGGGGCAGCTGCGCGGCGACACGCACCGCCAGCATGTCGACCCGCATCATCCACGGCTTGGGGCGCGGCTCGGTGCCGTCGAACACTGCCCGCGGGTAGCCACAGATGATCTCCGCCGGGAGGCGGTCCTCGCCGCCGGGCTGCTTCAGGACCTTGGTGATGATCTTCAGGGCGTCGGTGCGGCTCGCCGACAGGACGGCGTGGCCGGCCAGGGCAGCGGCGACGACCTCGGCGAGGCCGTCGACGGCACCGCTCCAGGTGTGCTCTCCGCCGCCGGGGATGCTCTCGGCGATCTTGACCGTCATCCGGTCGGGGACGCCGCCGGGGATCAGGCCCTCGACGGCCTGCGCGACAAGCTGCTGCACAGTCGTATGGGTACTCACGTTCGATTCCTTCAGGGTTGTGCCGGGCGGGCGGGACGGTTGTCAGGGCACGTCCCGCCCGCCCGGAGCTGTGGTGAGGGCGAAAGATCAGGTACGGCGGCGGGCGACGTGGGCGACGCGGAACGCGCCGGACTCGAACGCCTCCAGGTTGGCGAGGGGATCCCGCGGGCTGGTCTCGGGCATCAGGCGGCTTTCTTGGCGTGGCGCGGCGAGTGGTGCTGCACGCGCAGGGGCTGGGTCTCGATCGCGGTGGGCGGGGCGGCGTGCCAGCGCAGGGACTGCGGGGCGTAGGCGGGCAGCGCGGCCGGCGGCGAGAGGGGCGGCAGTCGGCGCGGTGCGCGGCGGGAGCGGGTGGGCTCGGTGTCGAGGGCGAGCTTCATCAGGCCGAGCAGGGGCAGCCCGGTACCGATGCCGATCCCGGCGCAGGCGAGCCATTCGGCGGCGGACGCGGGGCTGCTCACGTCGGGACCGGGCTGGTCTCGGCGAGCAGGCCCATCAGCCGGGCCGTCCCGCGGTCGGTGAGCAGGGCCGGTACGCCGTACGCCTGGACCTGCACGGCGACGTCGCCGACCACTCCCACCGCGTACGCGGCGTCGCCCTGGACGGTGACCTTGTCGGTGGCGATGCCGAGCTTGTCGACCCACCACCGCCAGGCGTTGAGGCTCTGCGGCCGCACGGTGAGCCCGAGGTAGGTGGCGGAGGGGACGTCGGTGGCGATGACGTCCGGCTGCCGCATCCGGTACTGCTCGGCCAGGCGCGCGGCCGGGGAGTCCAGGTCGACGTCGAGGCCGATGCGGGAGGTGCACTGCGCGTAGGTGGTGGTCTGCACGCCGGCCTCCTCGTCGGTGGCCGGGCCGATGACGGCGCAGCGGACCGGCACGGTCTCCGCGTCGCTGTCGGCCTGTTCGGCGAGGAACGCCTTGACGGCGGGGGTGAGTTCGACGGCCAGGCGCTCGAGCTGGTGCCGGGTCAGCGGCAGGTCGAGGATCTGGGCGGCCAGCTCGAGGCGGGAGTGCAGCCGGTGCTGCAGGGGCCGGCTCACGCGCCGGTCTCCGGCGTGTGTGCGGTGGCCAGCGGGACGACGGGCGTGATGGCGGGAACGACGACGCCGGCGGGGTCGGTGCTGGCGGCGGGCGTCGGCGGGGTCGGCTCGGCCGCGGCGGGGGCCTGCGGGGAGGGCGGGGTGTCGCTGCGGGGCAGGAGCTGGTCGGCGTCGGTGGTGTTCAGCAGGGCCCGGGCGACGACCTGGACGCCGTCGGCGGTGGTCTGCGCCTCGATCCAGACGACGCCGCCCCACCGGGCGTGGGCGCGCTCGTCGTCGCGGGTGGGCTGGGCGTCGATGTGGGCGGCGGCCGTGAGGAGGCCGCGGCCGGCCTCGAGGCCCGTGCCGAAGTGGATGCGTACGGCGAAGTGGTCGGCGCCGAGGTAGCGGTAGGTCTCGACCGAGGTCGGGATGACCTGGCCCAGGCCGACGATCCGGTCAGCGAGGGCGCGGGCCCGCTGGTAGGAGGCGCGGATGGCGTCCAGTGGCGGGGGCCCGGGGGGTGCGGCGGTGGTCGTGGGCTGGGTACTCTGCTCCACGTGAGCCTCATTTCAGAGTGGTGAGGCGACGTCTCGAGCGGGGCCGTTGCGGACGGGCAGGTCTGCAGCGGCCCTGTTTGCGTCAGGAGACGGTCGCGAGCTTCTTGCCGCGGCGCGGCAGAGGGCGCAGGTCGGCGAGCGGGTGTGCTCCCGCCGACGGGGTGGGCGTGGGAGCTGCTGCCAGCGGGCCGGTGCTCGGCTCGTGGTGGTGCAGCTGGTCGATCCGCTCCAGGTCGGCGTCCGTGAAGTACACGACGCGGCCGAGCTTGGAGTGGGGCAGGGCCTTGATGTGGCGGCGCAGCCAGGACTCCTCGACGCCGAGCTCTTCGGCAGCATCGGGGTAGCGGAGTCGGCGGGTCATGCCGGCGCCTCGGCGTTGTCGTCGGGGACCTTGCGGCCGGTCTCGGCCCACAGGCACCCGACGTCGATACCGATCACGCGGCAGATGTCGCGGGCGACGTGAGCCGGCTGCGTCCGGGTCTTGCCATTCAGCAGGCCCTCGATCGTGCCGTGAGGGATGCCGACCGCGGAGGCCAGTGCGCGGCCGCTGATCTCAGACCCGTCTGCCGTGCGGGTCATCAGGTCGCGCAGGGTGTGCGGCTTGAGCAGGGCGTATCGGGGTTCTCGCGTCACGGGCAGACCTCTTGGGCGGTGCGTCCAGAAAAGTTGGGCAGCTCCAGAGTGGCATGCGATTGGGCGACCTGTCCAGAAAAATTGGGCAGTTGCTTGTGATGGATTTGGTCAAGGTCTTCGTGGGGGGTGGCGCGAAAGCCCATGAATCTTGGACACTATGGCTATGCAACAGGGCGGGGATGCTGCCTGATCAGCGCATATGCCAACGCCGCCACACGTGCCACATGGGCAACCCCCGGGCCCTAGGTGACCAGGAGACGACGATGATGACGGCCAGCGAGTCTGCCGCCGAGGAAACCGGCAGGTCCGACCTGTCGGACCTCCTGAGAAACCGCATGCCCGAGCTGGGTCTGTCCTACCGGACCGCGGCCGATGTGACGATCGACCCCCGCAACCCGGAGGCCGGCCCGCTCTACAAGCGGGGCACCCTCGAGAACCTGCTGAAGAACCGCATTGCCGGCGCCCCCAGCGAGGCGCAGTGCCGCGCACTGAGCGCCGCGTTCCAGCTGCCTCTGACGGCCGTGCAGCGCGCTGTCGCCGCCCAGTACCAGGGCTATATCGCCGAGCACTGGAACGGCTCGGAGAAGGCGCGGATCCTGATCGCACGCATTGACGAGATGGACGACGACAGCCTCGACCGCCTCACGAGGCTGGCCGAGGTCGTCCTGGACGACAAGTCGAAGTAAGGCTCTGGCCAGGGGTTACGCTCGGTTCGCCTCTGGTTAGTACTACTTTCGACTACATCGCGTTCAACTCTGGTCACGCCGTGCCCCATATGGCACAGTCGGTGATCCGCCTGGGAAGCGGCATCACTCGATCAGGTCACCCACGCCCGCACTGCTGGCCGGGGTGGGTGCGCGTTCATGCAAGGGGGCACGACGCCATGACACAGGACGCCTCGGGGGAGTCCGCCGAACGCCGAGTACCGACCCAGGTTGATCTGGAGTTCGTCCCTGCACTCCCCGACGGGCGGGCCGTCGCGCCCGCCGAGAAGGACGGCCGGTTCGTCTGGCTCGTCGCCAAGGGCGCCATGACGGAGGAGTGCCGGAGCGAGATGCAGGAGTACATGACCCACATCGTCAGCACCGGCATGTGGACCCAGAACTGGCCCTCCCCCCAGCTCTGTTAGGAAAATCGATTCCGCGCAGGAAGGGGCCGCACGCCACCGTGCGGCCCCTTCGCGCGTTCACCCCACCGTCCGGAGCCCCCGCGGCGCCGGCGCGCCCATGGCCGCCTCGACCGCCGCGGCGATCTCACCGTCCAGTGCGCTCACCAGGTGCCCGTACCGGTCCACCGTCGTCGTGATCGACTCATGCCCCAGCCGGGCCTGGATCGCCGGCAGCGGGATGTTCTTCTCGATCAGCCACGCCACGTGTGTGTGCCGGAGATCGTGCAGCCGCGGTCTCTTCGTCAGCCCCCGCCTGATCGCCTCCGCCACGGCCGGCTGCCACTTCCGGTGAAAGAAGTTGCTGTGCCGCCACGCCTTGCCCAGACCGCCCCGGAAGATGAAGTCCTCGGGCTGGCGTCCGGCCAAGTGCCGGCGCAGCATCTCCATCTGACTGTCCGACAGCGCCAGCGTCCGACGGGACCGCTTCGTCTTGGGCGGCCCCAGCTCGAACGTCGCACTGTCCCCCTTCCGTTTCCACGCCCGCTGCACGTTGACGGACTGGCGCTTCAGGTTCACGTCGCGCGCCTGCAGAGCGGACGCCTCCCCCCACCGCAGGCCCGTGCCGACGAGGAAATCCGCCAGGTCGGCCGCTGCGGGATCGATGGCGCGCATGCAGCTGGAGATCCGCGCGTACTCGTCGTGCTCGAGGAACGTCATCTCCTCCTCGATGCCGTCGTCGCTGCGCGGCAGCCGGGTCTTCGAGCACGGGTTGTCGGGCCGCAGAGGAGTGGCTGTCTCCACCGCGGCCTGGAAGACCGAGTACAGCAGCCCGTGCCTGTTCGCGATGCTCTTGCCGCTCGCCTCCTGGCGCAGCCACTGCCCCTCCTTGGACGGGTGCGGAACGCCGTTCTCCTGGGCGAGGACCCAGTCGCCGACGTCGTCGGCCGTGACGTTGCACACCGTCGGCCGCAGTACGGGCCCGCCGCCGAGGGGCGTGTGCACCAGGCCGCCCAGGAGTACCTCGCTGCCGTCCTCACGCTGGTACGGCACGCCCGCGAAGTGCCGGCTGATGTCCCGCTTGTAGTCGGCCCGCGTGCGCTCGCTGATACCCGTGAGCCGGTCGGCGTACCGGTGCGCCCAGGCGATCAGATCGACGTCGTCCGGGTGGGTGTCCGGCTCGACGAACCCCCGGCCCTTGATCCACCCGTGCGGCCACCGGTTTCCGTGGGCTTCGACCAGCTTCCGGAACTGGCCAGCCTGCTCCTCACCCTCCTCCCCGCCGAAGTTCTCGGTCTGCCAGTCGCCGTCCTGTCGCCACTTCACCTGGTACGTGATCTCGCCCGACTTCTTCGGGCGCGGAACGATGCTCGCCATGGGTGGAAGATACGGCCTGAATCGGGCATCGGGGAGGGGTTCTGTTCCCGCAGTGTTCCCAAAGATCTAGAGACGACGAAGGGCTGACCTGTTTTCGCAGGTCAGCCCTTGATCGATAAGGGTGAGTGACGGGACTCGAACCCGCGGCATCCTGGACCACAACCAGGTGCTCTACCAGCTGAGCTACACCCACCATGACCGGCTGTTGACTTCTGGTGGAGTCTCCGACCGGCCGAGAAAAAGTGTACAGGGTCCGAAGGGGTGCTCGCGCACGGGTTTCGCGGCCCCGGCCCGCGGCCCCGCCGTACGCCTACTGAGCAGGCAGGACGTGCTTCGCGGCGATCGACCTCGCGGTCTCCGAGTCGGGCCCCGGCTGGGGGACGAAGACGGCCTCGCGGTAGTAGCGCAGTTCGGCGATGGACTCGCGGATGTCGGCGAGCGCGCGGTGGTTGCCGTTCTTCTCGGGGCTGTTGAAGTAGGCGCGCGGGTACCAGCGGCGGGCCAGCTCCTTGACCGAGGAGACGTCGACGATGCGGTAGTGCAGATAGCCCTCCAGCGTCGGCATGTCCCGCAGCAGGAAGCCGCGGTCGGTGCCCACGGAGTTGCCGCACAGCGGTGCCCGGCCCGGCTCCTTCACGTGCTCGCGCACATACGCCAGCACCTGCTCCTCGGCGTCGGCCAGCGTCGTTCCGGCGGCCAGTTCGTCGAGGAGCCCGGAGGCGGTGTGCATCTGACGCACCACGTCCGGCATCGTCGTCAGCGCCGCGTCCGGCGGCCGGACGACGATGTCCACGCCCTCGCCGAGGACGTTCAGCTCGGAGTCGGTGACGAGGGCGGCAACCTCGATGAGCGCGTCGTCCGACAGCGAGAGGCCGGTCATCTCGCAGTCGATCCACACCATGCGATCGTTCATGCGCCCACCCTAAAGCTGGGTTCCGCTTTTGTGAGCACGGTGGCACTGCCGGTCCGCCCCGGCAGCCCCTGCCGTCACCCGTGACGACCGACGCCGGACGGGCCGAGGGCCCGTCCGGCGTCCGGTGCTCAGGTCACGATCCGCTGCGCTGCCCCGGCAGCCCCACCCGGCTCGCGGCGTACGCCTCGCGGCCGTGGTCGGACGGCACCGCGACGGGCGCCGCGGGGCCGAGGTGGGCCGGGCCCGGGGTGCGGCGGGTCTGCATCGGGACCGGGCCGCCGTCCGGATACGGGCTCGGCGGCGGGGCGGAGACCGGGTGCTCCGGCTCCACGACGCGCTCGCCCTGCGGCCGCCGTGCGCGGTAGGCCGCCCGGTAGGCGGCCGGCGAGGAGCCGAGCTGGCGGCGGAAGTGCCCGCGCAGCGCCACCGGCGAGCGGAAGCCGCAGCGGCCCGCGACCTCGTCCACCGAGTAGTCCGACGTCTCCAGCAGACGCTGCGCCTGGAGCACCCGCTGGGTGATCAGCCACTGGAGCGGGGCACTGCCCGTCAGCGACCGGAAACGGCGGTCGAACGTGCGGCGGCTCATGTACGCGCGCGCCGCCAGCGTCTCGACGTCGAACTGCTCGTGCAGGTGCTCCAGCGCCCAGGCGACGACCTCGGCCAGCGGGTCGGCGCCGATCTCCTCCGGTAAAGACCTGTCGAGGTAGCGCTCCTGACCGCCGGAGCGGCGCGGCGGGACCACCAGACGGCGGGCGAGCGCGCCCGCCGCCTCGTTGCCGTGGTCCGTGCGCACGATGTGCAGGCACAGGTCGATCCCCGCCGCGGTGCCCGCCGACGTCAGGACGTCGCCGTCGTCGACGAACAGTTCGCGGGGGTCGACGTGCACCGACGGATAGCGCTTGGCGAGCGTCGGCGCGTACATCCAGTGCGTGGTCGCGGGACGGCCGTCCAGCAGGCCCGCCGCGGCCAGCACGAAGGCGCCGGTGCACAGCCCGACGATGCGGGCCCCCTCCTCGTGCGCCCGGCGCAGTGCGTCGAGCGCCTCCTCCGGCGGCGGCGAGGTGATCGAGCGCCAGGCGGGCACGACGACGGTGCCCGCCCGCGAGATCGCCTCCAGCCCGTGCGGCGCGGTGAGTTCCAGTCCCCCCGTGGTCCGCAGGGGGCCGTCCTCACCTCCGCACACCAGCAGGCGGTAGCGCGGCACGCCGGCGTCCTGGCGGTCTATTCCGAACACCGACAACGGTATGGAACTCTCGAAGATGGGGCCGCCGCTGAACAGCAGCACCGCGACGATCTCCTTGCGGCGTCGCCCGGAAAGCTTCCGGGCCGCGGCTTCCGGCGCGGCAGTGGAGTCGTGGCTCATCCTGCTAAGCCCCCCTCGGTGGTCGCGGCTCCTCGGTTGTGTCGCTCCTGCACGTTTCCCCTCGGTCCTGCACGAGTCCCCCGCCGTAGACAGTCAAGATCGAATCTACTGTGTCGCGCCGTGCCGCAGTGGCCGGTTCGGCACTCGGCACATTGTCGACTTGGCAACTTGGCGTAAAGCATTCGATCACGAAGCGTTGCACTCCAGGACCGTGCAGGGAAGTACGCCTTGTCGCAGTGGCCGATCCACGTAGGGTGCGCGGGGCCTCCGGCACCCTTTTCCCGCAGGTGGGGCGGGGGTTGGGGGGTGCTCGGAACAGGGGATGTGCACGCGCCGGAAGTTGGCTGAAAAGTGCCGTGCGCAGGCGCGGAAACCGGTCAGCCGACCTCTGTATTCCGCCCCGTGTGGCGTCCGGCCCGGCGAACGCCGGCGGCGGTGCGGTGGTGGCGGCCGCGCGGCCGGGGCGCGCGGCCGGTGGGCTCCTCCTCCAGCAGCCGTACCGAACCCTGCTCCGACTGCCGCAGCAGCAGGCGGCACACGGCCGTCACGGCCGCGAGGCCGAGGGCGGTGCCGGTGGCGCCGGCCAGGGAGGTGCCGTACCAGAGGAGCACGACGGGGACCAGGACGCAGCTGAAGGCCGCCCAGCGGACCACCTCGGTGGCGCTGTCCTCGGCGGGGATGCGGGGTCCGGTCATGGCTGCGTGCTCCTGGGCTCCCTGGGCGGCGGCTCGTGGTGATCAACGCGCGCCCGGCCGGTCGGTCACTGCCCCGGAGGGTTCCGGGGCGCGGCGGTCAAGTGAATCCTGAGCAAACCGCCTGTACAGCCCAGCAACCATTGCGTTACGGGCGTCCCTCGTGCATGCTCCCTGGGACCCGCGCCGACCGTGAGCGGGGATCTGGGCGAAGGAGGCGTGCCGCCGTACCCTTGGGGTATGGGGTTGGGAAGACCATTCCCGGACACAGCTCCGCTGCACACTGCCGGATCCGTCAGCGAGGCCCGCTCGCGGGCCCACCCATAAAGGATCACTACGCCGAGACAGCCATGGCCGGTCACGAATTCTTCGAACCCGCGGACCGCAAGCGGCCCGTCGCCGATCCCACGGCGGCCGACCCCCTGGCGGCGGACGAGTCACGCCACCCCTGCGATCCCGCCTTCAAGCACGGCGTCGTCGTCGGCTTCGACGGCTCCACCTCCAGCGAGCGCGCCCTCGCCTACGCGATCGGCATGGCCCATCGCTCCGGGGCCGGCCTGATCATCGTCCACGTGGCCAACCGGCTGCCCACCACGGTGTGGGCCGGCTGCGAGCCGCCGGTCTTCGTCGACGTGCCCGACCACCGCACCGAGGTGCTCGGTCTGGAACTCGCCTGCGCCGAGTACCTTGCCGAGGTGCCCTGGATCCTCGTCGAGCGCGGCGGCGACATCTGCCACGAACTGGAGGAGGTCGGGCGGGAGTACGAGGCGGACGCGATCGTCGTCGGCTCCACGCACGGCATCGTCGGCCGGCTCTTCGGCTCCGTGGCGGGCCGGCTCGCCAAGCGGGCCAGGCGTCCCGTCGTCGTCATTCCCTAACCTCAACCCGCTCCCGTTCCCCGGGAGATGGGGCGGCCGGTGTGCGGTGTCCCGGTGAGCGCTGCCCGGACCTGCCCGCCCGTAGAGGTGTTTGCGCCCTTGGCGGGGGGCATGTACCGCTCACCGCACGTCAACGACGCGCCGCAGGCCGGGGGGTGACGGTCACCGGTCGGCCGCGCGGGCCGGGGGGCGGGCGGCCCCCGGCGTCGAAACGGACCCCCCGTGACCGTTGGTGTCACGCGGGGGTCCGTCTTGTGCGCGGGCCGCTCGCCCGCGCCGTCCGCGCGGGGCCGGTGCGCCTACTCGACCGTCACCGACTTGGCGAGGTTCCTCGGCTTGTCGATGTCCCGGCCCAGCGCCAAGGCCGTGTGGTAGGCGAGGAGTTGCAGGGGGATGCCCATCAGGATCGGGTCCAGCTCGTCCTCGTTCTTCGGGACCACGATCGTCTGGTCGGCCTTCTCCTGGGGCTGGTGCGCGACCGCGAGGATCTTGCCGCTGCGGGCCTTGATCTCCTCCATCGCGGCCCGGTTCTTCTCCAGCAGGTCGTCGTCGGGGACGATCGCGACGGTGGGGAGGGCCGGCTCGATCAGGGCCAGCGGGCCGTGCTTGAGCTCGGAGGCGGGGTACGCCTCGGCGTGGATGTAGGAAACCTCCTTGAGCTTCAGGGACGCCTCGCGGGCCACCGGGTAGCCCCGGACGCGGCCGATGAAGAGCATCGAGCGGGCGTCGGCGTAGCTCTGGGCCAGCTTCTCGATCTCCGCCTCCTGCTCCATGACCGCGGAGATCTGCGCGGGCAGCCTGCGCAGGCCCTCGATGATGCGCTTGCCGTCGCGCACCGAGAGGTCGCGGGTGCGGCCGAGGTGCAGGGCGAGCAGGGCGAAGGCGACCGTGGTGTTGGTGAAGCACTTCGTGGAGACCACGCAGACCTCGGGGCCGGCGTGCACGTAGATGCCGCCGTCGGCCTCGCGGGCGATGGCGGAGCCGACGACGTTCACCACGCCCAGCACCCGCGCGCCCTTGCGCTTCAGCTCCTGGACGGCCGCGAGCACGTCGTAGGTCTCGCCGGACTGGGAGACGGCGATGTAGAGCGTGTCGGGGTCCACGACCGCGTTGCGGTAGCGGAACTCGGAGGCCGGCTCGGCGTCCGCGGGGATGCGGGCCAGCTCCTCGATCATCTGGGCGCCGATCATGCCCGCGTGGTACGAGGTGCCGCAGCCGAGGATCTTCACCCGGCGGATCTGGCGGGCCTCGCGGGCGTCCAGGTTGAGGCCGCCGAGGTGCACGGTGGAGAAGCGGTCGTCGATGCGGCCGCGCAGCACGCGGTCCACGGCGTCGGCCTGCTCGTGGATCTCCTTGTGCATGTAGGTGTCGTGGCCGCCCATGTCGTAGGAGGCGGCCTCCCACTCGACGGTGGTGGGCTCGGCCGTGGTGCGGGTGCCCTCGGTCGTGTACGTGCGGAAGTCGTCGGCCTTGAGGGTGGCCATCTCGCCGTCGTCCAGCGTCACTATCTGCCGGGTGTGGGTGACCAGCGCGGCGATGTCGGAGGCGACGAACATCTCCTTCTCGCCGATGCCGAGGACGACGGGCGAGCCGTTGCGGGCCACGACGATGCGGTCGTTGAAGTCGGCGTGCATCACCGCGATGCCGTAGGTGCCCTCGATGACGCGCAGCGTCTCGCGGACCTTGTCCTCCAGCTTGTCCGCCTGCGAGCGGGCGATGAGGTGGACGAGGACCTCGGTGTCGGTCTCGGACAGGAACACGACGCCGTCCGCCTCCAGCTTGCGGCGCAGGTCGGCGGCGTTGTCGATGATGCCGTTGTGGACGACGGCGACCTTGCCCCCGGCGTCCAGGTGCGGGTGGGCGTTCACGTCGGAGGGGGCGCCGTGGGTGGCCCAGCGGGTGTGGGCGATGCCGGTCGTGCCCTTGAAGCGGGCCGGGACCTTGGCCTCCAGGTCGCGCACGCGCCCCTTGGCCTTGACCATCTTCAGGCCCGCCGCCTTCGGGGAGGTGACGACTATGCCGGCCGAGTCGTAGCCCCGGTACTCCAGCCGCTGGAGGCCCTCCAGCAGCAGGGGCGCCACATCACGCTTCCCGATGTATCCGACGATTCCGCACATGTATACGTATTCCTCAGCCGTAGACGATGCGGCGCAGCTGCCGGAGCGTGAGCTCGGGCGGTGCGACCGCGCGGTACTTCAGATCCGCCTCGATCCGTTCGAAGATCTCCGCGTTGGCCAGGCCCTGGGCCTGGAGCTCGCGGTGGCGGCGACGGACGTAGTCCTGCGCCGTCTCGTCGAAGTAGGCGAGCACGTCCTGGACCACCCGCAGCGCCTCGCCCCGGTTCAGGGGCGTGGAGCGCGTCAGATGATCGACAAGTTCCTCGTGCACCCGATGATCCTGGGGTACCGGCGGGTCTTTCGCAAGAAACCTGCCCGATTTCGGGCAGGCTTCCGGGGGAGGTCGCGAACCGCATTCCGGCGGTGCCGCCGGACCGCCCCGGGCGTCGGTCCGGCCGCCCCGCTACATCCGCTTGAGGACCGCCTGCTTGGCCAGCGCGAACTCGTCGTCGGTGAGAACACCCGTCCGGTGCAGTTCGCCGAGCTCGCGCAGCCGGCGCAGCAGCGCGTCGTGGTCGTCCTCCACGGGCGCCGCGGGTCCGGGTGGCAGCGCCCGGTCCTGCGGGGCGGGGCCCGCCCCGGCCGGGTGCGGCAGCCGGGCCTGCACCGCCGCCGCGACCAGGGCCATCAGAGGGTCCTTCTTGAAGCCCCACAGCTCCACCGCGTCGGGGTCGTACTTGGGCGGTGCCTTGGTGGCGGCGTTGCCGACGGTGAAGCGCAGCCAGCCGTTCTCCAGGCCCACCGCCGGATGCCACTCGACGGCCCGCACGTCGGCGAGCGCGAGCGAGCGGCTGCCGGCCGCGGCCTTGGCCTCCTCCGTCTTCCAGTTCCACGCCAGGCGGATGTGCTCCCCGTCGAACGCGGCGGTGCCGTCCCCCGCGGAGACCGACAGCGGCACGGAGGGGCCCGGCAGCAGATACGCGTCGACGGACCCGGCGGGAACCCGGTCCAGCAGCAGGGCGTTGCGGACCTCGTCCACCAGGTACTCGGCGACGCCGTGGCGGTCGGACTCCACGAGCAGCTGGTAGGGGTCGTGGGGTTCGGTCAGCCGGCCGCCCGTGGCGAGCAGCAGCGGATCGGCGCCGTCGCGCAGCCGCAGCCTGAGCCGCCCCGCCCTGCGGCCCTGCTCGAAGGAGATTCCGGCCAACGCCCCCAGCGGGAGGACCAGTTCACCCAGCGTCTTGCGGAGCAGGCTGACGTTCTTGTCGTGCCCCGGCGTCAGCCGCAAGGCGTCGCCGTCGAAGACCCATGTGCCGTCCTTCTGGATGATTTCCGCCATGGGGTGGATTGTTCCACCCGCCCCGCGGGAGAGTGGTCCAGACCTCTGGGAGCGCCGGCCGCCCGGTGCCGC
>NZ_AGBF01000018.1 GCF_000225525.1 Streptomyces zinciresistens K42
GCCGCCCGCCCCTGCCCCGCCGCCGGCCCCGGCGGTCTTTCCGTGGAACGAACTGTCGTACGACCTCGCCGGCGACGGCACCCGGCCCGAGATGCGGCTCGCCGGGAGCAGCTGGGTGTGGCAGCGCTACGGCGTCTCGATCTCCGGGGAGCGGTACGCGCGCGGGGTGAGCGTGCGCGGCCGTTCCTCCGTCACGATCGACCTCAACCGCGCGTGCGACTCCTACGACGCCCTGGTCGGTGTCGACGACAAGAACCTGGGCCTCGGTGGCTTCTCCTTCTCGGTCTACGCGGACGGCGTCCGTCTGTGGCGGTCCGGCGCGGTGCGGGCTGGCGATCCCGCGGTGCCCGTCCGCGTGAACCTGGCCGGGCGCACGACCGTACGGCTGGTCGTCGAGCCGCTGCGCACGTTCGACGCCCTGCTGCTGGCGGACTGGGCGGACTCCCGGTTCAGGTGCGCGTGACCGCCCGGCGCCCGGCCCGCTGAGCGCCGGGCGGACGGCCGCCTGGGCGAACGGCCGCCTGGGCCGCGCGCCTTCACCGTGTAACCCGGATCACACCCGTCGAGCGCATCGAAGTGCGCCGCCCAGTGTCTTCTCCTAGGTGCAGGGGCCGGTGGCGACAGGGGACGGTGTGCGTGGAGCAGAGTCGGGCCGAGGGGTTCGACGGGTTCGTGGCAGCTCGCTGGTCGGCGTTGTTCCACCTGTCCCGTCTGCTCGTGGGTGGGGATCGGCACCGGGCCGAGGACCTGCTCCAGGAGGCCATGGTCAAGCTCTGGTTCGTCTGGCCCCGGATCGCGGAGGAGGCGCCGGAGGCGTACGTACGGAAAGTGCTCGTGCGGGCGGCGGCCCGGTCGGCGCGGCGGCGCTGGTGGGGTGAGCGCCCGGTCGAGCAGTTGCCGGACCTGCCGGAGGCGGGGGACGTGTCGGCCGCCGTGGTCGAGCGCTCGCGGCTGGAGGCCGCGCTGGCCCAACTGCCGCCGCGGCAGCGGGCCGCGGTGGTGCTGCGTTACTACCAGGACCTGTCGGAGACGCAGGTGGCGGGGGTGCTGGGGTGCCCGGTGGGCACGGCCCGCTCCCATGCCTCGCGTGGCGTGGCACGGCTGCGCCGCATCCTGTCCGACGTCATCGAGCCGGTGGGGTGAAGGAGCTGATGGACCACTTCGAGCGGGAGTTGGCGCGGATGATGCGCGACGCCCGGGAGTACACCCCCTTCGAGACCGGGGACCAGGCACGGCTGCGGGCCGGGGTGCGGGCCCACCGCCGCCTCCGCGTGGTGCGCCGGGCCGCCGGGTCCGTCCTGGCGGTCGCCGGGATCGGCGTCGGCATCGGCTTCCTCGTGCTCCCCCACGACCAGGGCGAGAACCGCCCGCAGGCCCCGGTGCCGCGCCCCGCGACCGGGCCGGTGTCGCCCGGCCCCACCCCGGCACCCGGCCTCCCCTCCCCCACCGGTACGGCCACCGCGCCGCCCACCGGGACCGCCGAAGCCCCCTCGGCCCCCGCCACCAGCACCTCGGGTGCGGCGGGCGACGCCGACCCGGTGACCACCGATCCGACCGCGACCGAGTCCGGGACCGAGTCCGGGACGGAGACCGCGACGCCACCGCCGCCGGACAAGAGCACCACCGCGCCCCCGCCGCCGCCCACGTCACCGACCGGTGCGCCCTCCAGGAGCCCGTCGGCCCCGTATTCGGAGGGCCCGGGGTAGCCGGGGAGCCGGCCCGCCCCTCCGGCCCGCCCCACCCTTCCGGCCCGCACTCCCCGGAGCCCCGCCCCACCCTTCCGCCCCGCCCTTCCGCCCCGCACTCCCAGGAGCCGCGCCCCTCGCACCGCGCACGCCCCCCCGGACCGCGCCCCCGCGCTCCCGTTCACCACCCCTGAGTCATCTCCCCCGCGACAGGCCGTACGGCCGTGGCACCACCGGCGCCTTCGCACTGCCCTGCCGTGCCCTGCCCTGCGCCAAGAACCCGAACCTGGACGGACCGTGACAGAACTGATGGACCACCTGCCGCTGCGGACGCCGCTCCCGGCGCATCAGCGCGAGCCCGTCCTGGACGTGGTCGTTCCGGTGCACAACGAGGAGAAGGACCTGGAGCGCAGCGTGCGGCGGCTGCACGCGCATCTGCGCGAGACGTTCCCGTACCCGTTCCGGATCACCGTCGCGGACAACGCCAGTACGGACGCCACCCCGGCGATAGCCGCCCGGCTGGCGGCCGAGCTGCCGGAGACCGCGTGGCTGCGGCTGGCGGAGAAGGGGCGCGGCCGGGCGCTGCACACCGCGTGGTCCGCGTCGCGCGCGCCGGTGCTCGCCTACCTGGACGTGGACCTCTCGACGGACCTCGCGGCACTGCTGCCGCTGGTCGCCCCGCTGATCTCCGGGCACTCCGACATCGCGATCGGCACCCGGCTGGCGCGCGGTGCGCGGGTGGTGCGCGGCCCGCGCCGGGAGGTCATCTCCCGTTGCTACAACGTCCTGTTGCGCTCCACGCTCGCGGTGGGCTTCAGCGACGCGCAGTGCGGGTTCAAGGCGGTGCGGCGCGACGTCGCCGAACGGCTGCTGCCGCTGGTGCGGGACTCCGGGTGGTTCTTCGACACCGAGCTGCTGGTGATCGCCGAGCGGGCCGGGCTGCGCATCCACGAGGTGCCGGTCGACTGGGTCGACGACCCCGACAGCCGGGTCGACATCCTGGCCACGGCACTGGCCGATCTGCGCGGCATCGCCCGGATCGGCGCGGCGCTGGCCCGCGGCACCCTCCCCACGGCCGGGCTGCGCCGCGGCGAGGAGCGGCGGTCCGGCGCGCTGGCGGGCCAGTTGCTGCGCTTCGGCGCGGTGGGCGCCGTCAGCACCCTCGGCTATGTGCTGCTGTACGCGCTGCTGCGTCCCGCCACGGGGGCGCAGACCGCCAACGCCGTCGCGCTGCTGGTGTGCGCCCTGGCCAACACGGCCGCGAACCGGCGGCTGACGTTCGGGCTGCGCGGCCGGGGCGGTGCCCTGCGCCACCAGGCCAAGGGGCTGCTGGTCTTCCTGGTCGGCCTCGCCCTGACCAGCGGGGCGCTCGCCGTGCTGCACCGGCTGGCCCCCGGCTCGGCCCGGTCCGCGGAGATCGCGGTGCTGGTCGCCGCCAACCTGGCCGCGACCCTGGTGCGCTTCCTGCTGCTGCGGGCCTGGGTGTTCCCCCCGGCCCGGCGCGGGACGGGATCGCCGGGCGCATGAGCGACACCCTGAACCCGGTCGAACGCCCCCGCGCCGCCGACCTCGTACGCACCGGGCGCGCCCGGTCCGCCGACCTGCTGCGCGGCGTGTGGCGCCGGGTCCGGCCCCACCTGCCGGTGCTGCTCGTGTACGGCGTGCTGAAGCTCATCGGCTTCGCCGTCTTCATGTACCTGCTCGACTCCACCGGGGACTTCCGCAGGAAGCACCCCCGCTTCGGCGGCGGCGCGCAGCCCTGGGACGTCCTCGCCACCTGGGACGGCTGGTGGTACCAGCAGATCGCCGCCAACGGCTACGACCCCGCGCTCGTCCCGATACCCGGCGCCACCGGCATGATCACCCTGGAGGGGAACTCGGCGGCGTTCTTCCCGCTCTACCCGGCCACGATGCGGCTGGTGTCCGACGTCACGGGACTCGGCCTCTACGGCTCCGGCCTGCTGGTGTCCGTCGTCGCCTCGTTCGCCGCCGCGCTCGGCGTCCACGCGGTCGCCGCCCGTTTCGGCGGGCCGCGCGCCGGGCTCGCGGCGGCCGGGCTGTGGGCCGTGTGGCCGGGCTCGGGCACCGAGTGGTCGGGGTACTCGGAGTCGCTGTACGTCGCCCTCGCCGTGTGGGCCTGCCACGCCGTGATGAACGACCGCTGGCTCACCGCGGGCGTCCTCACCTTCACCGCGGGCCTGAGCCGCCCCACCTCCGTCGCGCTGATCGCCGCGCTCACGGTGGCCGCCCTGCGGCGGCTGCACCGCCGCGACGACGACGTGGGCCGCCCGCTGACCGCGATCCTCGTCGCACCGCTCGGGCTGGCCGGCTATCTGCTCTACGTCGGCGAGCGCATGGGGGACCTCACCGGCTACTTCAAGCTCCAGAAGGGCGCCTGGGCACGCTCGTTCGACTTCGGAGCGCAGACGCTGGACGTCTTCACGTCCGTCGCGGTGGGCCGCACCGACTACCTCTTCCCGTTCCCCGTGGAGGACTTCATCGGGGTGCTGGTCGTCCTGCTCGGTCTGCTGCTGATCCCGCTGCTGATCCGGCTGCGCCCGCCGTCGGTGCTGATCGTGTACACCCTGTGCACCTTCGTGCTGGTCCTGGGCAGCCAGCAGATCTTCGGCAACGTCTCGCGCTATCTGCTGCCGGCCTTCCCGCTGTTCCTGCCGCTCGCCGTACGGCTGCGCACCCTGGGCATGCCGCTCCTGTGCGGCCTGCTCGCCGTGGTGGCCGCCGCCTCGGGCTCGTACGCGGGCTACGTGCTCTTCGAACTGGGCGTGCCGTGACGGGCGGTGGGCGGACGGGCGGTGGGCAGGCGGGCGGTGGGCAGGCGCGGTGGGCTGCGGGCGCGGGCTACCGTCCCGCCGCGCCCGCCCCCAGTGCCCCCCGCTGGGGGCGGATGCCCTCCGGTACGGCGCGGGCGCGGGCCGGGGTCCCGGTCCAGCAGGTGCCCCGGCGGGCCAGGAGGCGGTGCAGCCACAGCTCCAGGGAGACCAGGTCGGCGAGGCCGTCCAGGGGCAGCGGCTCACCCTCGGCCGCCGCGCGCAGCGCCTTGCGCACGACCCGTGCCTCGACCAGCCCGGCCTGGGCGAGCAGGGGGGTGCCGAACAGCGCCATCAGGGAGTCCGCGGCGACCCGCAGGCCGGTGCGCGAGGCCACCTCCGCCGACGCCCGGGAGGTGGCGCCCCAGCCGGGCGGGAGGTCGGCCACTCCGGCGCCCTCCAGGACCGTGCGCAGGATGTCGGCGCGGGCGCCGGGCTGGACGCGCAGGGCCTCCGGGAGGGCGCGGCAGGCGCGGACGACCTGGTTGTCGAGGAACGGGCTGTGCAGACGCTGGAAGCGGACCTCGGCGGCCTGTTCGAGGACGCGCGCATCGGCCGCGTGACGGGCCAGGGCGGCCCGCGCGCGATGGTCGCCGGGGCGCTGTCCGGGCCCGATGCCGTTGCGGTCGGCCGCCGCTTGGAGACGAACCGATACTTCAGCCAGCGCCTCACCCGTCAGCCAGCGCGCGGCGGGCCCGGGTCCGGCCCAGGTGAGCGCGGCGAGTGACGCCCCGACGGCGCCCCTGGGCTCCTCGAAGCGGCGGTGCAGCAGCCGGTCGGCCAGGGACTCCAGGCCGGCGCGGTAGGGGGTGCGGGCGAGCTTGCGCGCCGCGCCGTACACGCGCGCGGGGACCAGCACCGAGCCGTCGGCCTTCGCGAGGGCCGCGACGGGGCGCACCAGATGGCGGCGCCTGCGGTCCATCAGGAGGTCGGCGAGGCGGGCCGGGTGGGCGTCGAGGACCTGGCGGGCGCCGTGTCCGGTGAAGTGGTCGGCGCTGCCCGCGGCCAGGCGTGCGCGGTGCCGCGCGGCGCTGACCAGGCTCGGTCCCGGTTCGTCGGTGAGCGGGCCGTCCAGGTCGGCGTACGGCAGGGTGTCCTCGTCGCCCGGGACGACCACGTGGTGCAGGCGCGGGTTGGCCGCCAGCGTGCCCGCCCGCTGCACCTCGTCCTCGCGGCCGGCGACGGTCAGGTCGTTGAAGGTCACCGCCAGCAGGCGCTCGCCCGCGCCCGTGCCGTGGCCCAGGACCGTGCCCGGCATGCCCGGCAGCCCCGCGGCCAGCAGCGCCAGGGTGCCCGACGCGGGTCCCCCGGACAGGTCGGCGCCGATGCCCGGGACCGGCGTCCCGCGCGCGGCGCGCCGTTCGGCCGGGCCCATGCCCGGGACCGGTCCCGGGTCTATGTCGGCGCCGGGCACGTGGCGGGGCGCGGACAGCCGGGCGCGGACGGCCTCCACCAGCGCGTCCCGTACGGCGTCCACCGCGCTGTGCGGATCGGCCGGGGGCGCGGCGACGGCCAGCGAGGCGACCGGGTCGTAGCCGGCGATCTCGCGGGACCCGGCGCGCAGGATCAGCGCGTGCCCCGGGGGGATCCGGCGCACGCCGTCGTACGGCGTGGAGTCGTGCAGGGCGGCCGGGACGTCGGGGGCGGCGAGCAGGGCGGCCAGGTGGCCGAAGTCGAGGTTGGCCTCGATGAGGTCGGCGAGGGGGAGCGCGGCGGTCGCGTAGGCGGTGCCGCCCGCCCACGGGGTGTGGAACACCGGCCGCGCGCCCGCGAGATCGCCGCACACCGTGACCCTGCGGCCGGCCTGGACGACCGCCGTGTAACTGCCGGGCCAGGCCGTCAGATGCCGAAGTGCTCCCCCGCGCGCGGCGAACAGGCCGAGCCGCAGCTGCTCGTCGCTCGCGCCGCACGTGCCGAGGACCGCGATCCGGTTCTGCGCGTCGGCCTTGATCACGCGCACCTCGTCAGGGCGCCAGTCCCCGACCGCCCAGAGCGGATCGGGGTCGCCCCACAGGAGCTGGGAGCCCACCGGGTGGACGGTCTCGCCGTCGCTCCCGGTCGCCCCCGCGGAGCCGAACCCGGCGGCCACCGCGGTGGTGCTGCTCCATCCCACCAACCACCGCATGGACGCCTCCACAGGCTGTGGACAACCAGTGCCACCGTACGAACCGGTCACCATGCTGCCATGAAGGCCGCGCGCCGGAGCAGCGGCGTAGCCGCTCGGGATACGGGAACGCGCCGGTGTCCGCGCCCCCCGTGCCGGATCGGGTGCGGCCCCAACAGCCTTGCGGTGCACCGGAGACCGCAGGCGTGCGGACCTCGGCGGGGGCCGTCCGGGTGGAAGATCCCCCGACGTCCGCGACGTGAATGCGCCCCCGATACGCTCCCCAAAAACGCCCTTCGCGCCCTCAACTGCCATGGTGGGAGCGGAATTCACCCATTCGAGGCAGGGGCTGTTTTCAGCCAAATCGGTGGCATGGGGACAGGCTGGCGCGGCCTCCGTGCGCCCTCGGCGCCTACGCGCCGTGCTCACCGCGCGCGCAGTCCGGGGAACGGAGTGCGCCCCCCGGACCGTTCCGTCGCCCGCGGGGATGTAGGCGGCGGAATCCCCCAGCCCACTGGATCCAGTACAGCGGGCCGACCCACGCGTCACCCATGGAACCGCTCCCCCGCCGGCCGGAGAAGAGCGCACGGACGGGCGCACGGCCACACGGCCGGGGCACGCCACAACTGTGCGTACTGGGTGCGCACTTGCGTACGGACCACAATCCCGCCATCCGGAAGAATGCCCCTTAACGCTTGGGATGCGGCGAACTACGCTGGGTTTTACGAATGCCGGGTGGTTATGCCAGCACGGCAGCCGTCTGTGTCGAGGGGTGGCGCATGTCCAGGGAGCAACGCGGGCCGAACGAGAAACTCGGCGCCGTTCTCGCCCTCGCGGGAATCAGCAACGCAGGACTCGCACGGCGCGTCAACGACCTTGGCGCCCAGCGGGGCCTGACTCTTCGCTACGACAAGACGTCGGTGGCGCGCTGGGTGTCGAAGGGCATGGTGCCGCAGGGCGCCGCGCCGCACCTCATCGCGGCCGCGATCGGCCAGAAGCTCGGCCGCCCGGTGCCGCTCCACGAGATCGGCCTGGCGGACGCGGACCCCGCACCCGAAGTGGGCCTCGCCTTCCCCCGGGACGTCGGACAGGCGGTGCGGTCGGCGACGGAGCTCTACCGTCTCGACCTCGCCGGCCGCCGGGCCGGCTCCGGCGGCATCTGGCAGTCGCTGGCCGGCTCCTTCGCCGTGAGCGCCTACGCGACGCCCGCGTCCCGGTGGCTGATCACACCGGCCGACAGCTCGGTCGCGCGCGAGGTGAGCCCGGCGGAGAGCTCGGGGGCGCCGCTCAAGGTCGGCCACAGCGATGTGCAGAAGCTGCGCGAGGCCGCCGAGGACGCCCGGCGCTGGGACTCCAAGTACGGCGGCGGCGACTGGCGTTCGTCCATGGTGCCGGAGTGCTTACGGGTCGAGGCGGCGCCGCTGCTGCTCGGCTCCTACTCCGACGAGGTGGGCCGCGCCCTGTTCGGTGCCAGCGCCGAACTGACCCGCCTCGCCGGGTGGATGGCGTTCGACACCGGGCAGCAGGAGGCCGCGCAGCGGTACTACATCCAGGCCCTGCGCCTGGCCCGCGCCGCCGCCGACGTGCCGCTCGGCGGCTACGTGCTGGCGTCGATGTCGCTCCAGGCGACCTACCGGGGCTTCGGCGACGAGGGCGTCGATCTCGCCCAGGCCGCCGCGGAGCGCAACCGGGGGCTCGCCACGGCCCGCACCATGAGCTTCTTCCGCCTGATCGAGGCACGCGCGCACGCGCGCGCCGGTGACGCGCAGGCGGCCGGCGCCGCCCTGAAGTCGGCGGAGGGCTGGCTGGAGCGCTCACGGGAGGGCGACAACGACCCGTCCTGGCTGGGCTTCTACTCCTACGACCGCTTCGCCGCCGACGCCGCCGAGTGCTACCGGGACCTGAAGGCGCCGCGCCAGGTCCGGCGGTTCACGGAGCAGGCCCTGTCGAGGCCGACGGAGGAGTTCGTGCGCTCGCACGGGCTGCGGCTGGTCGTCTCGGCGGTCGCCGAGCTGGAGTCGGGCAACCTCGACGCCGCCTGCGAGCAGGGCGTACGGGCCGTGGAGGTGGCGGGGCGGATATCGTCCGCGCGCACCACGGAGTACGTGAGGGACCTGCTGCACCGCCTGGAGCCCTACGGCGACGAGCCGCGCGTGGTCGAGCTGCGGGAGCGGGCGAGGCCGCTGCTGATGATGGCGCCCGCCTGACAGCGGGGATGTGAGCCCGCCCCGGCGCGAGCGGGGCGCCTCCCGGGCCGGCCGTGCCGTCCCCGGCGGCGATCGTGCCCGGCGCGGCGGTGGTGCCCCGCTCGCCGCCGCACCCGCCGGCGTCACCCGTCCGGCCGAACCGGCCCGCGCCCGCCGCGGGGGAGCCGCGGCCCCGGGCCGGGCGCACCTTCCGGGTTTGGCCGCGCTGTCAGTGGCGCAGTGCATTATCGACAGCGGGAGGTGGGGCAGGTGCGTGCGATCGCTTACGACAGTGACGTGCTCGTGATCGGCGCGGGGATCGTCGGGCTGGCCACGGCGTACGCGATCACGCGGGCCGCGCCCGGCACCCGGGTGACCGTGCTGGAGAAGGAGGCGGCCCCGGCCCGTCACCAGACGGGGCGCAACAGCGGGGTCGTGCACAGCGGCATCTACTACCGGCCGGGCTCGCTCAAGGCGCGCTACGCGGTGCGGGGAGCCGCCGAGATGGTGAAGTTCTGCGCCGAGTACGGCATCGCGCACGCCGTCACCGGCAAGCTGATCGTCGCCACCGGCCGCGAGGAGCTGCCGAGGCTGCACGCCCTGGTCCAGCGCGGCCGGGAGAACGGCATCCCGGTCCGCGAGCTGGGCGCCGCGCAGATCGCGGAGTACGAACCCGAGGTGCGCGGCCTGGCCGCCATACACGTCGGGACGACGGGCGTGTGCGACTTCACCGGCGTCGCCCGGCAGCTGGCGGAGTCCTCCGGGGCCGAGCTGCGCTACGGGGCACGGGTCGAGCGCGTCGACCGCCGGACCGGCCTGGGCGTCGCGGTGCGGACCGCGCGCGGGGACGTCGTCCGCGGCCGGGTGCTGGTGAACTGCGCCGGGCTCTACTGCGACGAGATCGCCCGGATGACCGGCGACGAGCCGGAGGTGCGGATCGTCCCGTTCCGGGGCGAGTACTACACGCTGGCCCGGCCCGAGCTGGTGCGGGGCCTGGTGTATCCGGTGCCCGACCCGGCGTTCCCGTTCCTCGGGGTGCACCTCACACGCGGGATCGACGGCGGCGTCCACATCGGCCCCAACGCCGTGCCGGCCCTGGCCCGCGAGGGATACGGCTGGGGCGTCGTACGGCCCCGGGAGGTCGGTGCGGTCCTCGCCTGGCCCGGAACCTGGCGCATGGCCCGCCGGCACTGGCTCTACGGCGCCGGGGAGCTGCGCCGGTCGGTGTCCAGAGCGGCGTTCACGAGCGCGGTGCGCAGACTCCTGCCCGCCGTGACGTCCGGCGACCTGGTGCCCGCCGAGGCCGGGGTCCGGGCACAGGCCGTGCTTCGGGACGGCGGGCTGGTGGACGACTTCCTGATCCGCGAGGGACCACGGGCGGTGCACGTGCTGAACGCGCCCAGCCCCGCGGCGACGGCGTCCCTGCCGATCGGCCGCGAGGTGGCCAGACGGGCCCTGGCGGTACTGGCGGCGGCTTGAGCCGGCACGGACGGGCGGCGGCACCGGGGGCGGCACGAGGCGGACGCCGCGAGGCGGACGGGCGGCGCCAGGCGGACGCCGCGAGGCGGCCGAGACGCAGGACGCGAGGCCGCGCAAGGCGGCCGGGGCAAGGCGACACAAGGCGGGCGGGCGGCACCGGGCAAGGCACAGCAGGCGGGCGGGGCGAGGCGGGGCGATCCGCTCCGCGGAGGCGTACCCCCGGCCGCACGTAAAATCGGTCCCACTGTGTCTGAATCCCTCAACGCCCCCGAAGCCCCCCGGCCCGGCGCGCACGCTGCGTCCGAGTCCGTCGGCGAGCCGGTCCACCACGTCCCCGGACTGTCCGTGCGGCACACCCGCGCCAAGGGCGAGCCCCGGTTCCCCGACGGCCCCCGGGCCGACCCCGCCGGGTCGCACTTCGAGCGGCGCATCCGCAGCTTCCAGCCGCGGCGCAGCAGGGTGACGGCCGGGCAGGCGGACGCGTTGCAGCGGCTGTGGCCCGCGTGGGGGCTCGACATCGACGGGCAGCGGGTCGTCGACCTGGGCGAGCTGTTCGGGAACGACAACCCGGTCGTGCTGGAGATCGGGTTCGGGATGGGGGAGGCCACCGCGCGGATGGCGGCGGACGACCCCGGCACCGACATCCTCGCCGTCGACGTGCACACCCCCGGCCAGGGGAACCTCCTCGCCCTGGCCGACCACCACGGCCTGGCCAACGTCCGGGTGGCCAACGGCGACGCCGTCATCCTGCTGCGCGAGATGCTCACCCCGGACGCGCTCGACGGCCTGCGCGTGTACTTCCCCGACCCCTGGCCGAAGAAGCGCCACCACAAGCGGCGGCTGATCCAGCCCGAGTTCCTGGACCTGGCGGCGACCCGGCTGAAGCCCGGCGCCCTGGTGCACTGCGCCACCGACTGGGAACCGTACGCCGAACAGATGCTCGACGTGCTGACCGCTCACCCCGCGTTCGAGAACACCCGGGCCGACGGCGGTTTCTCGCCCCGGCCCGGGTTCCGCCCGCTCACCCGTTTCGAGGGCCAGGGACTGGAAAAGGGTCATGTGGTGAACGACCTGCTCTTCCGCCGCGCGCAGCGGTAGGGGCGGCCGCCGTGCGCCCCGGTCGCCGTCGCGGCGGCGAGCGGACCGGCAGCGGTCCCACCGGCGCCCGAGCCCTCGTGCCGCTGCGGGCGGCGCCCCCGTCTCGTTAGGGTCGATGCCGTGGCCACCTGTCCCCCGCGTCCGGCGCATCCGGCGCAGCCCCCCGTCCCGTCCGGTGGGCCGTTGCGGCACGCGCACTGGTGGCAGCGGCGCTGGGTGCGCCACGCCGCCCTGAGCACCCTGCTCGTGCTCTGCGGCCTGGTCATCCTCGCCATGGTGCGCGAACAGACCGGCCCCGAGGGCTTCCTGGTCGGACTCGGCCTCGCCGTCCTGCCCGTGCCGCTGCTCGTGGCCGTCTTCCGCTGGCTGGACCGGGTCGAGCCCTGCCCGTGGCGCACCATGGTGTTCTCCTTCGCCTGGGGGGCCTGCGCGGCGGCGCTCATAGCGATCGTCGCCAACAGCTTCGCGACCCGCTGGATAGCGACGGCGACCGCCGATCCGTCCCGCGCGGACACCCTGGGCGCGACCGTCATAGCGCCCGTCGTGGAGGAGAGCGCCAAGGGCGCGGCCGTCGTCCTCATCCTCCTCTTCCGCCGCCGGGACTTCACCGGCGTCCTCGACGGCGTGGTGATGGCGGGCGTCACCGGCGCCGGCTTCGCCTTCACCGAGAACATCCTCTACCTCGGCACCGCGTTCGGCACCGACCAGCTCACCGGCGGCAGCGGCCTCGCCTCCGTGACCGCGGCGACGTTCTTCGTCCGCGTCGTCATGTCCCCTTTCGCGCACCCGCTCTTCACGGTCTTCACCGGCATCGGACTCGGCGTCGCCGCGCAGTCCGGCGAGCGCCGGCGCGCGCGCCGTGTCCTGCTCCCGCTGCTCGGGCTGCTGCTCGCCATGGGCATGCACGCCCTGTGGAACGGCTCGTCGAACTTCGGCGAGTTCGGCTTCTTCGCCGTGTACGCGGCCTTCATGGTGCCCGCGTTCGGCCTGCTGACCTGGCTGGCGATCTGGACCCGGCAGCGCGAGCTGAGGACCGTGCGCGAGGAGCTGGCCGCCTATGTCGCCGCCGACTGGCTGTCGCCCGCCGAGCCGTTCGCGCTGGGCTCGATGCGCGACCGGCGCACGGCACGGCGGTTCGCGCGGCGGCACGGGGGACGGGCGGCGGCCCGGACGGTCGCGCGGTACGAGGCGTACGCCACGTCGCTGGCGCTCCTGCGGCACGGCGGGCGCCGCGGGCGGGCGCGCGCGGACTTCGTCGAGCGGGAGCGGGAGTTGCTGCACGCGCTGTGGCGGCGCCGGGAGACGGCGCGCCCGGCCCTGGAGCACGCGGTGGCCGTCCGGGCGTGGCCGGGCCCCTGGTACGGCACGCCGGTGCCCGGCCACCCGCAGCCCCGCCTCCAGGTCCACGGACCGCTGAACGGGCCGGGACGGGAGCCGGGACACGAGCCGCCGGACGGGCCGGGAGGCGGCCGGGGGGCGCCGTACCCGGCGTACCGCCCCTACCGGTCCTGAGCGCCCGCCCGGCCCGCGCACGACACAGGCCGGGAGACGCCGAGACCGGCGGCCCCGACGTCGGGGGACGCCGCCGGGACCGCCGGTGAGCGGGGCAGGGCACACGAAAACGCCGGGGTCCCTTCGGGGCCCCGGCGTTTTCGGTGGATCAGGGGTTGACGCCGCGTGCGCGCAGCCAGGCCATCGGGTCGACGGCGGTGGACCCGCCTCCCGGGTAGACCTCCATGTGGGTGTGCGAGCCGGTCACGTTGCCCGTGGCACCGATGCGTCCGATGACCTCGCCGGTGGTGACCTTCTGGCCCACGCTGACGCTGATCGAGGACTGGTGCGCGAACAGCAGCTCGGTGCCGTCCGGGAGGGTCAGCACGGTCTTGTAGCCGTAGGAGCCGTCCCAGCCGGCGAAGGTGACGGTGCCGGTTCCGACCGCCTTGAGCGGGGTACCCGTGGGTGCCGCGAAGTCGAGACCGGTGTGGCTGCCGGAGGACCAGTAGGGGCCGGACTCACCGAAGGTGGAGGTGATGGTGTACGAGGACGTCGGCACCGTGAACTGCTTGGCCAGCTTGGCGAGGCGCTCGGCCTCGGCCTTCGCGCGGGCCTTCTCCTCGGCGGCCTCCTTCTCGGCCTTCGCCTTGGCCTTGGCGTCCTTCTCCGCCTTGGCGACCGCTTCGGCGGCGGCCTTCTCGGCGGCGGCGGCGGCGTCGGCGGCGGCCTTGGCGTCGAGCTGGTCCTGCTGGAGCTCGGCCTGCGCCATGATCCGGTTGCGCAGCGCCTCACCGGCGTCGCCCTGCGCGGCCTCCTGGGTGGTCGCGCCCATGGTGCTGAGCGCGGTCCCGTCGTCCCCGGCGGAAGAGTCGTCGCCGGAGAACGGCAGGTCCGGCATCGTGATGGCGACCGGAGCCTTGCCGCTCTGGGCGGTCGCGATGCCGCCCGCGCCGACGGCGGCTATGACACCGACGCCGAGAACGGTGGAGCTGCGGGCGAGCCCCCCGCCGCGCTGCTTGGCCACGCGGTGCTTGCCCCGGGGGGGGCGCACGGTCTCCGCGGTGGGGTTCCACTCCTCGAAGGGGCCCTCGTCGGGGCCGAGGCGGTCGTATCCGAAGGTGTCCGTGCTGCGCTGGCCGGGCACGAACTGGGTCTGCGTAGCAGGCCGGTTGGACGCCACGTGGGCGTACTCCTTTCCTTCCTTCTCGCCTACCGGGTTAGCTGACGGGTTCGGAGCAGGAAGGTCTCCTACGCGCGTATACCATCCGTGAGTTCACGGTGGCATCCGCGCGATTCACCCCAGGGTGGTGGTTCCCCGGCTCCCTTGCGGGACTCGGCGCGTGCGCACGGAGCCGCCTCTTGTGACGGCTGGGACGACCGCGCTGCGTTATCGAACGTTAATAGACGCAGGGGTCGGATTCCAAGTTGTTCCTCTTGATCATTAACAATTTTCGGCGGGACTTACTGGACATGAGTCGCCTAATTCGGGCGAGTTGACCAAGACACAGGTTTGACACAGCTGTTGACGGTGCATCAGGCGCTATGCGGAAAGCTCCGACTCATTCACCCTCGGTGACAACGATCATCGGGCGGCGTACGGCGACGAGCGCCATGTCGTCCGCCATGCCGCCCGCGGAGTGCCGGCGCACCTCGTCCGCGAGCACCCCGAGCAGGGAGTCCGGATCGCACAGCGCGTGGGCGCGGCCCCCCAGCCCGGCCTCAGGGTCGTAGAACCGCCCGTGCGCGTCACGCGCCTCGGAGAGTCCGTCGGTGTAGAGCAGCAGGGTCGCGCCGGGCGGGAAGCCGGCCTCGTCGGCCCGGTCCGGCCAGGCGCCGATGTCGCCCATGCCGAGCGGCAGCGCGGGCTCGGACGCGGGCAGCGGGCGCACCGACCCGTCGGCGTACAGCATCAGGGGGGCGGGGTGCCCGCGGTTGACGAGCCGCACGGCGCCCCCGCCGTGCGGGAGCTCGGCGAGGACGGCCGTGGTGAACCCCTCCTGCACATCGGCCTCGGCCGCCCCCCGCCGGGTGCGGGTGCGGGCCAGGGCGCGCTCCAGCCGCTGCGCCACCGCCTCCAGGGTGCTCTCCTGCTCGGCGGCCTCCCGGAACGTCCCGATGACGACGGCGACCGCGCCGACCGCGCCCATGCCCTTGCCGCGCACGTCCCCCACGATCAGCCGCACCCCGTGCGGACTGTCCTGCACGGCGTACAGGTCGCCGCCGATCGAGGCGCCCTCCTGGGCCGCCTCGTAGCGCGCCGCGATCCGGAAGCCGCCGATCCGCTCGGAGGGCGGGGGCAGCACGGCGCGCTGGGCGGCCTCGGCGATCTGGCGGGCCGAGGCGAGCCGTTCGTCGCTGCGCCGGACCAGCAGGTTGATGAGGACGGCGAGGACGCTGACGACGACCATCGTCACCAGCTCGGTGACCGCCTCCGCCCTGCCGAGTCCGTTGCGCAGGACCCGCAGGACGAGCAGGACGCCCACCGCCACGAGGCCCGTGCACACGGTGCCGCGCAGGGACCACAGCGGGGCGGCGACCAGCGGCGCCGCGGTGAGGAAGGGGGAGCCGGTGAAGTGCAGGGGTGTGGCGAGGTCGTAGACCGCCCCGGCCGCGATCAGCAGGGCGGGCAGCGCCCGCCCGAGCCGACGCGTCCATGAGATCCGCCCTTCCTCCACCTGACCAGGGTTGCCGAAGGAGCGGCGGCGGGCGAACGCTGGCGTCCGACCGGGGAAAACACCCAGGGCCGGAACTGAGTCAGTTCCGGCCCTGGGTCTTCAGTAGCGGGGACAGGATTTGAACCTGCGACCTCTGGGTTATGAGCCCAGCGAGCTACCGAGCTGCTCCACCCCGCGTCGATGAGTCCATAGTACGCCATCCGCGGGGTCCGAAGCACACCCGCCTCCCCGGCCCCCTGTAGGTTCCGGGTCTGCGTTAGCAGTGTCGGTCGATCTCTAGCAGTCGACTAGCAATCTTCCGGGTCGCGTTAGCAGCACCTGCGGTCGGTGGCGGTCAGTCCCGGGGACTTCTCGAACATCCGGCTTCTTGGCCCTGGTCGGCTTCCTACGGTCAGCTCATGGTCACCAAGCGTACAAGCGTGAGGGCTGGCAGTCAGGAGTCTGCGACGGCTTCGATCCGGTACGGGGACGACTCGATACGCAGCGTGGAGTTCAGCCAGCTGCGCCGGGGCAGTTTCGGCGGGTCCGTGCCGTGGCGGCAGGTCAGGTCGGCGAAGGGTCACAAGCATCATCCCGGGGAGTACGCGTCGGCGACGACGCGTGGGCTGGTGGTCTATGAGAGCCGTCTGGAGCTGGCTCGGCTGCTGCTGGCGGACTTCGACCCGCAGGTGGTCGGGATTTTTGCCCAGCCGTGCCGTCTGCGGGCGCGGGTGGGTGGGCGGTGGCGGCTGCACGTGCCGGACTTCCTGCTGGTGCTGGGGGACGGCAACGTGCGGGTGGTCAACGTGAAGCCGGCCGACCGCCTTCTTGATCCGGAGATCGCGGAGGCTCTGGCCTGGCCCGGGGACCTGGTGGAGGGCCACGGCTGGCAGTACGAGATCTGGTCGGGGGCGGATCCGGTGCTGCTGGCCAACGTGCGGTTCCTGGCCGCCTACCGGCGGGCCGGGCTTGTGCCGGACGAGGACATCGCGCAGGCCTGGGAGGTGGTGCAGGACGGGGATCCCCTCACGGTCGCCGAACGGCGCCTGGCGGCTGGCCGGCCGGTCGAGGACGTGCGGCCCGCCGTCCTCGCGCTGGTGTGGTCGGGGCGGCTCTCGGTCGATCTGAGCCGCCCGATCGACGGTGACTCGGTGCTGCGGAGGGCGGCATGAGCAACTGGACGGTTCCGTTGCGGGCGGGACTCGCCCTGAGTTTCCAGGGTGAGCCGTTCACGGTGTCCGAGGTGCGAGGCCGAGAGGTCCTGCTCCAGCAGTCCGGGCCCGGCGGGGTGCGGTGGAGGTTGGTCGACGTGGCCGGCCTGCTGGCGGACCCGACGACCCAGCTGCTGGGCGAGTTGCCGGACGAGGAGGAGTCCACGGCCGTCGCTCTGGGGCTGCTCGACCAGGCCGAGGAGGGCGAGGTCACCCAGCGCTTCCAGCACGTGCAGGAAGTCCTCTGCGGCTACCGGCTGGGCTCGCCGGAGTTGGCGCAGGAGGGCGAGCCGCGGCCGGAGTACGCTCCGGGCGTCCCGCTGATGCACCGCTACCTGGCCAAGGCCCGCGAGTTGGGGGTCGGCGAGAGCACCGTCCGGCTGTGGGTCAAGCAGGTGAAGAAGTCCGGTCCGGCGGGCCTGGTCCGCGCGAGCAAGCTGCGACGGAACGCGCAGGACAGGGTGGATCACCGCTGGCTGGAGAGCGCCCGGACGGTCCTGGACAGCTACACGAACGCCAGCCGGCCGGTCCGCGGGCTGATCCTCTTGGAGATCGAGGAGCGTGTCGCGGCCGAGCACGGCCGGGGCACGGTGAAGATACCCGCCCAGTCGACCGGTTACGAGGTGCTGCGTGAGCTGGACGCGGGGACGAACGCGTTCACGGGCAGCACCAAGGGGAAGCGGTCGATCGCGAACCGTCCGCAGACCGTCTACGGCCGCCTGCGGGCGACCCGGCCGGGTGAGTACGTGCTGCTGGACACCACCCGGCTGGACGTGTTCGCGATGGAGCCGGTGACCTGCCGCTGGGTGCAGTGCGAGCTGACGGTGGCGATGGATCTCTACAGCCGGTGCATCACCGGGCTGCGGCTCACCCCGGTGTCAACGAAGGCCGTGGACGTCGCCGCGGTGCTCTTCGAGACGGTACGGACGCGCCCAGAGCTGTTGCCGGGAAGGAACCTGCCCCGCCTTGGCGTCCCGTCCACGGTGGTCGTCCCTGCGGACAAACTGGTCGACGCGGAGGGCAGGCCGCTGCTTCCGTCGGTCGCAGCCGAGACGGTGGTCTACGACCACGGGAAGATCTACCTGTCCAACCACGTCCGCAGCGTCTGCGCCCGGTTCGAGATCTCGCTGCAGCCGGCCCGGCCGATGACGCCGACGGACAAAGCCCCCATCGAGCGCTGGTTCAAGACCTTGAACCAGGGCCTGCTGGCGGCTCTGCCGGGCTACAAAGGCCCTGATGTCCACAGCCGCGGCCAGTCGGTGGAGGACTTCGCGTTCTTCTTCGTCGACGAGCTGGAGATGATCATCCGGGAGTGGATTGATCTGACCTACCACCGGCGCCGCCACAGGGGTCTGGTGATCCCGGAGGTCCCGGGTCTGAAGCTGAGCCCGCTGGACATGTTCGACCACGGTGTCGCCCGGGCGGGCAACCTGCGGATCCCGGCACGGCCGAACTTCGCCCTGCCCGCAGGCCAGACCTCGCAGATGCCGACATCCGGAAACGGGCGGACAAGATCCCGACAGCCCTGTGGCCTTCCTGGACTCTCCGGCTTCTCCCCAACACCCCCATCGACCCGCGAACCGTCGACGGCTTCAGGCGAGGCTGCCGCAGCAAGCTGCTGCTTGCCGGCGCCAAGTCACAGCACCACCCTTGGGCCCAGCCCTCCAACCGGTTGATCATCAAGATGGCCTTCCGACGCGTGATCGCCTCGCCCGAGCACGAGACCGCCATCGCCAGCTGCCTCACCCAGCTCGCCAGTCACCTCGACGATGAAGGCTCCCCGATCGACTACGGCAGACGACGCCACTTGTTCACGTCTGAGAGCATCACGCTCAACCTCGACGAGTACACGCAGCTCTGCCGCCAGCAAGGCTGGGCCCGCGGTGGGACAGGGCGAATCCACATGCTCAGGTGGATGCTCCTGAGTTTCCTCCTCGGCACCCACGCGGACCTCCCTCCGAAGACCATCCACGCCCGTGACCAGTTCCGCTACCAGGTCCCGCCGCTGATGCGCGCGTTCCTGCAGGAACAGGCGGCCACAAACCTCGCTGCCCACCGGATCGACGAACCCGTGCTCTGGGAGCCCCCCACCGCATGGTGCGACTGGACCGACTGGCCCGGGGCTACCCCCGAACAGATCGCCGACAGCGACTTCGATACCTTGATCGCCGACCGGACCCCGGCCGAGGAGACGGCCGCCGCCCTCGGACTGACTACAGAGCACATCCGGCTCTACTGCGACGCCACCGGCACCACCCAACCGCCGCCCCCTCCCACGACTCCCGGCCTCGGCCGGCGCCGGCCTCGACGCGGGATGCTCGACCCGGGCTTCCTCCGCACCACTCACTCCAGCGGAACCCTCAACCAGAGCCTGATCGCCCGCAGTGCCGACTGCAGCCTCTCAACCGTCCAAAACGCCCTGGAAGAAGCCGGGATCCCCGCCACACCACGCCCCGAACCGCTCAGCCTTCGCATCACCCGCGAGGAACTCGAACAGGCCTACCTGCACCGACGCCTCAGCATCCCCGACATCGCCGAACAGTTCGGTCTCGACAGGCACCGCCTCAACCTGCTGGCCAAGAAGTGGGGCATCGAGATCCGCCCGAACAGCACCACCAGCAACCCGTTCGCGCTCCTGCCGGACGCACCGGCCCTGTCCGAGCCGATGGCGGCCATCAGCAACGTCCGCAACTGTGTCGAACGCCTCAGACGCCTGGTCCGACTGCCCGGCCAACGAAACCTCTGCGCGGCCGCCAGGAGCCTCGGAACGCTACCGGCGACGCTCACGCATCAGCTCCATGCCCTAGAGAAGGCCGCAGGCGTTCAGCTGATCGAACGGACCAGCCCCCTCGCAGCCACTCACGCGGGCACTGCTCTCATCCATGAAGCAGAGCACCTCCTCAGCCTCCTGGACGCAGCGACGCCATCATCCAGACCGGCACCGAGTCCTACCACCTCGCCTACACCAAAAGCCCAGGCCGAACGGGTTGACGCGAGCTGACGCAACGTTCAGAACACGTTGATCGCAGCTGGTGCCCGCTCCGCACGCGTCAGGGCACGCAGCAGGGCCGCTTGGCCATGACGCCGGACGGCAAGCCCGGTCAGCAGCGCAACCACGGCATCGAGGGCCGCACCCGGCAGATCCGGCGCACTGAGACCCACACTGACCGCGAGGTCATCCATATGCACAGTGAGCTCGACCATCCGGGTCACGAGGAAGTCGTCGAGACTCAGCGCCCACCCTGTTTGCGGCATGAACACCACCCAGTCGCCATGCACCTCCTCAAGGTCGGTTCGCTGCTGGTCGAGCGCGGCATTGACGCGCTCGACCAGCAGCCGCACGCCTTCGGACGAGATACCTTCACCCTTCGCTCGAATTCCAGAGCTGATCTCGCCGTCGAGCGGCGCGTCGATCCACACGGCCCGCGCGTAGTGCTCCAGCACAGGAATGGGTTCCTGCTCAGAGGCGGGTGCTTCCAGTGCCGGATCCACGCTGAAAATCTGATAGGCGAGGTGGCCGGCCAGACCGCCGACCGTCCACTGCGCCAACGCGCTGGTTTTCTTCCACGAGGCGGCCACTTCTGGCGCGTCCAGCAGGGCTACGGCCTGCGCGGCGGTCTCCAAGTAGGCGTTCTTCAGACTCACAAGACCCCCATGATCCGTCCTGAATCCCAACCCTACGCAGTGCCGCTGAGGTAGGAAGCGAGATGTCACACGACCACCCACGCAGCGCGGTCGTTTCTAACTGACCGATTCGGAATAAGGCTGTTACGGCCGACGCAGTGGTGGGGAGCACACGACGCGAAATCCCACGTCGTCGATCCGGAAGGTCGGGTGACTGCGCCGCCGCACCGACGCCCGGCAGCTCCAGTGCGCATCGGCCCATCCACCACCACGGAGCACCCGATAGGCCCCATACACCTCGGCGTCGTAGACGTCCCAGCACCAGTCCCACACGTTGCCCAACATGTCGTACAGGCCCCATGGGTTGGGCTGCTTGTCGCCGACAGAGTGGATCCGCCCATCGGAATTGTCCTGGTACCAGGCGACCTCGTCGAGCTGTCCGTACCGCGGGCCAGTAGTGCCCGCACGGCAGGCGTGCTCCCATTCGGCCTCGGTCGGCAACCGGTACCCGTCTGCGGAGGTGTCCCACTCGGCCGTCTCGGCATCGACGCACAGGCGATACGCGGGCGTCAGCCCATCCCGTTGGGACAAAGCGTTACAGAACTGGACCGCGTCCCACCACGAAACACTCTCAACCGGCAGCCGCTCACCCCGGGCGCTACTCGGCCATCGGCCCGTGACTCGTGCGTACCAGGACTGCGTGACCGGGAACGCCGACATCTGAAACGGCGCGACCTCGACCGGCCAGCTGCTCTGCGTCCGCCGGTCCGACAGCGTCACCCGTCCCGACGGGACCGCAACCATCTCGTTTCCTGCCCCCGCGTCCACAACGGGCCACCCTACCGGCGTCTGCCCACCGCTACCGATCTTTCCGATCGGCGGTGCACGGCAACGCCCCCAAGAAGCGGGGCCGGTTCTCCGGCTCCTTGCACCGGACCTCAGTCCTACGGTCCGTCCCAGTGGACGACAATTGCTAAAGATCAGCCGATCGGCCCGCTGCTAGCGCAACATGGAATCCGGAGTCTCAGCAGGACTCGCTGCTAACGGAGCGGCTCAACCTACAGCCCCCGCCCTCACCAGGGATGTCACCGGGCCCGGCGCAGGTTCTCGGGGCACCCGGCGCCGGTTCTCGGGGCACCCGGCCCCGGTTCTCGGGGCTCCGGGTGTGCGTTCGACGCCCCGCCGTCAGGGCAGCAGGTGCGCGTTCGGCGCCTTGGCCCGGTCCTCGTACTCGGGCAGGACGAGGACCTCCACGCCCTCACGGGCCAGTACGCCGCTGCCGTCGGCCCCCGTCACGAAGGTGTCCGGCTCCCGCCAGGCCGTCACCACCCGGCGCACCCCCGCGTCGAGGATCAGCCGCGCGCAGGGCGCGGGCCGGGAGGCGCGGCGGGTGCAGGGCTCCAGGCTGCTGTACACGGTCGCGGCGGCGAGCCGCGGGTCACCGGGCGCGATCTTCGCCAGCGCCGCCTCCTCCGCGTGCACCACGGGGTCGCCGCCCTCCCGGGAGTGGCCGCGGGCCAGTTCGGTGCCGTCGGCGGCCACCACCACCGCGCCGACGCTGAAGGCGGTGCCCGAGGGCGGGCACCGCTCGGCCAGCTCGCACGCCAGCGCCAGCCAGTGCCGGTCCGCGGCGGCGGGGAGCGGGCCGGTGCCGGGGGCCGTGGGCTCGTAGCGCATCAGCACCACGTCCTCGATCCGCCGGGTCTCGACCAGCCGCAGCCGGCCGTCCTGGTAGCCGCCCGGACCGAACAGCCGCGGTGCCGTCGGATCGCCCACGAACAGCGGGGCCAGCACGAGCTGGATCTCGTCCGCCAGCCCCTGCCGCAGCAGTTGCGTGTGGACGGTGCCGCCGCCCTCGACCATCAGCCGCCCGACGCCGCGCACCCGTGCCAGATGCGCGAGCAGGGCCCGCCAGTCCAGTTCGGGTCCGAGCGCGACGACGTCCGCCGCGACCGGTGTCCGCCGCAGCCGGCGGGCCCCCTCGTCGGTGGTGTAGACGATCTTCTCGCCGCCGGTGTGCCAGAAGCCGGCCGCCGGGTCCAGCTCGCCGGAGGCGCTGACGGTCACCTTCAGCGGGTACGCGGGCCGCCCGGACGCCACCCGCGCCGCCCGCCGCTCGGCCGAGTTGACCAGCAGCCGGGGGTTGTCCGCGCGGATGGTGCCGGCGCCGACCAGGATGGCGTCCGCGGACGCGCGCACCTCGTCGACCCGGTCGAAGTCGGCGGGCCCGGACAGCAGCAGGCGCTCGGGGGTGGTGTCGTCGAGGTAGCCGTCCAGGGAGACGGCGGCGGACAGCAGGACGTAGGGGTACGACGGCATCGGCGCGCTCTCCGGCTCGGCACTCTCGATCTTGGTTCAAGTTTGAAACAAACCTACACTGGTGGCATGACGACTCGCTGGCTCACCCCCGAGGAGCAGCGCGCCTGGCGCGCGTACATCGCGGCCGCCTCGCTCGTGGAGGACGCGCTGGACCGGCAGCTCCAGCAGGAGGCCGGCATGCCGCATCTGTATTACTCCATCCTGGCCACCCTGTCCGAGGCCCCGGAGCGCCGGCTGCGCATGACCGACCTCGCGGAACGGCTGAAAATCACCCGCAGCAGGCTGACGTACGGCGTCACCCGGCTGGAGAAGGACGGCCTGGTGCGGCGCGAGGACTGCCGCTGGGACCGGCGGGGCAGCGTCGCGGCGCTCACCGACGAGGGATACCGGGTGCTGGAGCGGGCGGCCCCCGGCCATGTGGAGACCGTGCGGTCGCTGCTCTTCGACCGGCTGAACCCGGAGCAGGTCCGCCAGCTCGAGGAGATCTTCACGGCGATCGGCGCGGGCTTCCAGGGCGAGGGCCCGCACGCCACCGCCGAGGACGTGCCCTGGCGGCGGCGCTCCGGCAAGCCCTGTCCGTGACACACGCCACAGCGACGCAGCACTGATCACTTCCCCGTCCCCATTGCTTCAAATTTAAAGCAGAGGGTAGGGTTCCGGCCGAGGCTCTGCTTCAAATCTGAAGCAGACGCGCCGAACGGACCACGGAGAACCCGCATGCCCGACTTCACCGCCGCCACCCAGCGCGCCCGTGTCCGGGTCCCGCTGCGCTTCCAGGACGGCTATCGCGCCGACGCCGAGCTGGTCACCTTCCACGGACTCGCCGACGGCCTGGAGCACATCGCCGTCGTGCTCGGCGAGCCCGCCCCCGGCACCGCCCCGCTGGTCCGGCTGCACTCCGAGTGCCTGACCGGGGACGTCTTCGGCTCGGCCCGCTGCGACTGCGGCCCCCAGCTGCGCGAGGCCGTCGAGCGCATCGCCGAACGCGGCGGGGTGCTGCTCTACCTGCGCCAGGAGGGCCGCGGCATCGGCCTCTACAACAAGCTCGACGCCTACGCCCTCCAGGACGAGGGCCTCGACACCTACGCCGCCAACGCCGCCCTCGGCCTCCCCGAGGACGCCCGCGACTACACCGCCGCCGCGCAGATGCTCACCGCCCTCGGCATCGGCGAACTGGAACTGCTCTCCAACAACCCCGACAAGGCCGACCAGTTGCGCACCCTCGGCCTCGACGTCCGCGACCGCGTCCCGACCGGCGTCTTCGCCACCCCGGACAACGTCCGCTACCTGCGCGCGAAGGTCCTCCAGACCCAGCACACCCTCCCCCTGGGCGCCCTGGCGGACTTGACGGCGGGATGATCGCCTCGGCCCGCCCCGGGCTCTCCAACAGGCTTGAGCCGGGCGGCTGTTCCCCACCGCGACCGCGTCAGTGCAGGACGGCACCCGCACTGGCCACGGCCGTGTACGCGGCCTCGGCCCGCCGGGGTCCGGCGGTCCCGGCGGGGGCGTAGGCCAGGAACTCCCGCGTGGGACCGGTGAAGGTGACCGCGCCGCCGGTGAGGACGGTGACGTGGTCGGCTTCCTCGGCAAGGTCGGCGACGTCGTGCGTGGACATCAGCACCCGGACCTCACCGGTGGCGAGCGTGCGGATCAGATCACGGAAGACCCGCCGCTGGGTGGGGTCCATGCCCGCGGTGGGCTCGTCGAGGAGCAGGACATCGGCGTCGTGCACGAGTGCGGAGGCGACGCCGACCCGGCGCAGCTGACCGCCGGAGAGCTGCGCGGTCCTCACCTGCGCCCGGTCCCGCAGCTGTACGCGGTCGAGAGCGGCCTCGGCCGCGTCCCACGCGTCCGCGCGGCTCATGCCCTTGAGCCAGCCGGTGTAGGCGACCTGCTCGCGCGCGGTGAGCCCGGTCATGGCGGTGATGTTCTGCGGCATCCACGCGACACGGGTGAGGAACCCGCGGTCGCGGGAGGTGTGGGGGCCCAGCCGCACGGCTCCGGTGGCGGGCTGGTTCAGACCGCACGCGAGCTTGAGCAGGGTGGACTTTCCGGCCCCGTTCGGGCCGAGGAGCACGGTGAAGCCCTCGGGGACCGTGTACGACAGCGCGTCGAGGATGCGCGGCTTCCTCCGTCCGTACGAGAACGACACCGAATCCAGTTCGACAGACACAGCGGGTGGACCTTTCACAGGGTGCGGGGACGGGCGAGGGCGAGCGCGGCGAGACCGGCGGCGAAGCACAGCAGCGCCTCGACGAGGGCCGGCACTGCGGCAGCGGGGTGTTCGAGGACGGACCAGAAGCGAGGACGGCGGTAGGCGTCGCTGCCGGCGAACACGGACAGGAACACCCAGCCGACCGGGACACCGGCCGCGGCCTGCGGGACGAACCGGTGGGCGAGGAGCATCAGGCCGGTGAGGAAGGCGACGTTGCGGCCCACGGCTCGGGCGGCGTCGTCCCCGGTCAGTGCCCCCACGGCCAGTCCGGCGAGCACGGTGAACCCCACCGTCGCCAGGACGAGCACTACGTCGTAGCGCGGCACGGGCCGCCGGGAGAGCACCTCCGCCGCGTCCAGGCGCTGGCTGAGGCAGTGGTGGAGCGCGGCGACGACGATGACCGGAACAAAGGTGAGGAACCTGACCGTACTGCTTCCGCTGGCCAGTGCGGGCAGTGTCGCCGTCCAGTCGTACGCCAGCACCAGCACCACCGCGAAGGCCGCGCACAGGGGCAGCAGCACCGCGGGGATGCGCCGGGCCTTGAACCACCAGATCATGGCGCCGGCCTCCCGGTGGCCAGACGGCACGCCTTCGCCAGTTCGCGGCCGTACCACTCCTTCTGCTCGTCCCGCCGAAGACGCTCGGCGCTCTCCGCGCGCTCCTTCACCTTCGCCAGGACCTCGTCGCCGTTCTCAAGTTCCTGGTACTGGCTCTCGCGCCACTTGAGGAAGGGCTCCTGCACCCCGGCCCTGCGGGCCACCCACAGCTTCGCGGCGTCGGCGTTGACGATGTACGCGGGTTCCTTCGCCGCGCCGAACGAGTCGGGCAGCCTGCACGGGAACCGCACGGCCATCATGGCCGCCGAGTAGCGGACGTAGACGGTGCGGCCGTCGTTGCGGTCGACCTGCCGGGTCAGCGGGAGCCACCACTCCCGGTCGCTGGACCGGCCACCGGGCCGCCCCTCCGTGTCGCGGACGCTCCGCGGCATCGCGACCTCCACACCCGCCTCGCGCAGGCCGGTGAGGGTGGCCACCAGACTGGAGCGCACCTGGGGCAGCCGGTCGGCGGCTCCCGCGTACGACGCCATGCACACCGTGGGCAGCCGACCAGTACAGGTCTCGGGCGCGTGCCCGGCGGTCGCCGGCGGATCGATCGACCAGGCGTTGGCGGCACCCGCCGAAACCGTGGCGAGGAGGACCGCCAGGGCCGCGGCCACGGTCCGCAGGGCGTACCGGACGAACGGCGCCGGACCGCGTATCCACCAGACGGCGATCGCCGCCGCGATGCCGCCGCAGAACAGCACCGGCATCAGCAGCGCCTCGCCCTTGAGGTAGGCGCCGAAGTCCAGGTACCAGCGCTGGGTGAGGACGTTTCCGGGCCAGGCCGGTTCCGCGTAGGTGACGGTGAACGCCACCAGGTACCAACCGCCGGCCGCGAGCAGCGGCGCGGCGATCGCTCGCGGTACTCGCAGGCCGATCGCGAATCCGGCGACCGTGAACGAGCAGACCAGCGCGATGCCCACGGCGACCGGGAGGAGGGCCCTGGGGTCGAGCGCCGGACGGAACTCGACCAGCGCCATCGCGGTGGGGACGACCAGCATCAGGGACGCGGCCGCGACCGTGGGCGCGAGGACGCCCGCGGCGATCCGGTATCGGGACCTGGCCGGGGCCAGGTCCCAGACGCCGTCCTTCCGGATGCGTCCGGCCTCCCACGCCCCCAGCGCGGCGGCCAGGGCGTAGGCGAAGGCGTAGAAGTGCTCGGTCGCGTCCAGGACGACGGACGCCGCCCAGTGGAGCTCCGCGCGCGGACGGCTGAACGTGCCCGTGACCGAGTGGAGGGCCCAGGCGTAGTAGAAGAGGACGATGCCGAGCCACAGCGGCGCTGTCCACAGCGCGCTGGAGGACAGCAGGCGGGTCCGAAGTCTCAAGGCGGTACTCGTCTTCCGTATACGGGGCGGACCAGGAAGCGCCCGACGGACGACTTCCTGGTCCGCGTGGGCTACCGCCCTGCCGGTGCCCGCACGTACACGGTGTCGGCGAAGAGCGCCATGCAGGGGTCGGCGGCCGGAGTTCCGCATCCGTGTGATCGCGAACCACCGGTCGTACGGGGCGAGCCGTCACCTCGTCCTGCGCCGATCCGCTGTCTGCACGGGGCGTTGCGCGTACATATGATCAAGGAACGGATGGCCTGAAGGTATGGCGGAAGCCACAATTCCCCTTCAGATCGCGCTCAGTCGAGGGATGACCGCGGCCAACATCAAGGGACGCTGCCCCGACCGGGAGGCGGGGAGGCCGGGAGGCGGGGTCGCTTTCGGCCCGGGACGGATCCACGGAGTCGAGCGTCTCGCTGCTCACCGGGCTGTCACCGGAGCGGATCAAGGAACTCGGCGAAGTGGGCGGGGACGACTGATCCGTGCGGCCCGCTCGACCTGCCCTCCGCGCGCTCCGCGAGGACTTGAAACTGCCGCTTCCATCAGCCCGGGAGCCGTTCGACCAACTGGATCATCCGATCTTGGTCAAGGCCCGGGAACGCTTCGCCGACGAAGGGGCCGGGCAGGAGCGCATCCGCTCGATCGATGACGAGGTGCTCTTCAAGGTCAAGGTGCGACGCTGGCGCGGAGCGGTCTGGTCCCACGAGGACCTGCCTCGGCTCACGCCGCCGACTTCCCCGCTTTCCGCCTCGGCATCCTCGTACGCGCCGACGACGGCCATGAGACCTGTGCGGCGGTGCGCATCACCGGCTCCGTACCCGACGATCTCATCGCGGTCGTCCTGCGCCATGTCCCCGGCTGCGATCCCGCCGCCTGGTACCCCGAGTACGCCCTCCCCAGCCGCCCCCTCCTTCCCGCCGAGCAATCGACGGCTGCCTCACCCGATGTCTACGAGTTCAACCTGAGTACTGAAGCAGTTAGAAATAATGCGGCCCAGTGCACATGCACTGGGCCGCATCTCGTAGCGGGGACAGGATTTGAACCTGCGACCTCTGGGTTATGAGCCCAGCGAGCTACCGAGCTGCTCCACCCCGCGTCGGTGGGATCGACCCTACTCCAGGCTCAACCTCTATCAGGCCCCTTGGCAGATGCGGCTGGTGCCTCTGGGCTGTGGCGTCGGCATTCTCGCTCAAATCGGGAGGGTCTGGAGGTGGTAGCGAAAGTCACGTGCAGCTGACAGCAAGCGCGGTGGCTTGGCCCGACTACGTCCTGGGCAGAGAGCCAGGCGTGGGTGATCACATCGAGAAGTGGGCGACGCACATCGCGGAGACCGAGCTCAGCAGCACGCTTCCACGCAGGTGGGCGCATACACAGGGAGTGGCCAAAAGCGCGCTCGAAGTAAGTCAGGTTCTCGGCCAGGATGCCGGGCTCCTCATTGCTGCCGCCACGCTGCATGATGTCGGGTACGCGCCGCGCCTGGCCGCGACCGGCTTCCACCCGCTCGACGGGGCCCGGTTCCTTCGCGACGAGCGCGAAGCCGACGAGCGGCTCGTGCGGCTGGTGGCCAACCACTCGTTCGCGCTTCTGGAGGCCGAGGAACGAGGGCTGCGGAATGAGCTCGCGAGCGAGTTTCCGTTGCTGAAGGAGCCGCTGCTGGTGGACGCCCTCGTGTACTGCGACATGACGACCACACCTGACGGCGAGCGGACCACCGCGCAGGACCGGGTCGCGGAGATCCGCAGCCGCTACGGGGACGACAGCGTGGTCGGGCGGTTCATCCGCCGGGCGGCTCCGGAGATCTTTGCCTCCGTGCAGCGAGTGGAAGCAGCCCTGGCTGCTCACCCGAGGTAGGGGTAGGTGCCGGCGAGGTAGTCCCCGATCTGCTGGCGCATGCTCGGGTGGATGTCGTACTGGTCGAGGTCGGCCGGCTGGACGAAGCGGACGCCGTCGGCCTCCTCGTTGATCGTGGGCACTCCGCCGACAGGCCGGCCGATGTAGGTGTTCTCGTACTGCTGGCGGATCTCGCCGTCGGTGTAGGCGACGATGTGGTTCGGGTTGGTGTAGACGCCGAGGAACCCGGTGAGCTCCGCGATGATCCCGGTCTCCTCCAGGCACTCGCGCACCGCGCACTCGGCCGCGGTCTCGCCGATGTCCTGGGCGCCGCCGGGGAGAGCCCACTGGCCGGTGTCGCGGCGCCGCTGGAGGAGGATGGCGCCGGTCTCGTCGGCGACGAGCAGGTTGCTGGCCGGGATGAGGGTGTTCGCCTTCGGGGCAGAGGGGTCGTTGTAGTACTCAGTCCTGCCCATGGTCGGCGGTCCTCTCCTGGTCGGGTGCCCATTGCCTCGCTGCGGCCCAGACAGCGTCGAAGCTTTCAGCGTAGTTGTCGAACCACCCTGTATCGCCTGCCCTCTTGAGGTGCAGGAGGGGGTTCGCGCTGGCCGGTTGGCCCCAGATGTGCGGGTTGACGAGCAGGTTGTCGTCGTAGCGGAACATAGACGTGTAGAGGGTGGTGTCGTGGAGTCGCAGGCCGCACCCGGACTCGCCCAGCAGCGGGCGGTAGTACGTCAGTGATGCGCGGATCTTGGCGGCGAGGGTGTCGCCGATTCCCTCCTCGCGACCCCGTACGGCGACTGCCTGTCCGTCGGGGTCGCCAAAGCACAAGCGGACCCGGACGCCCTCGGCGGCACGTTCGGAGAGCATCTTGGCAACGTGGGGGTTGGACTGGGCGAAGAAGGTGCCGGAGAAGACGAGGACGCCGATCTCGTGCCGCGCCTCTCGCAGCAGTGCGAGCCATACGTCCCGGGGCACGCTGGCCCGGTTCCGGTAGGTGCCGACCAGCTCGGTGCCTAACCCGTCCCTCGGCCGGCCTGGACGCTTGGACGGCTCGGGCCAGAGAAAGGTCTCTTCGACGCGCAGGTGTCGCGCGACGCGGAAGCGGTGCCGTGCATGAGGAATCCGTCCGCCCAGCCATCGGCTGACCGTCTTGGGATCTACCTCGCAGATCTCGGCGAGTGCATCAGGAGAGACGCCGCGCTGGCCGAGCACGGTGCGCAGTCGGTTGTTCACAGCAGCTATCGAATCGGCACGGCGCGTGATCGCGCAAGGACGTTTTGGGACGCGGTCCGCTGTAGTGGAACCTCGCGGACTGCCTACTCTGGCGGCATGGAGCTCTTCGTCCTGTGGGACATCGACCACACCCTCATCGAGAACGCGGGGGTCAGCAAGGAGATCTACGCCGCTGCCTTTCGTGCCCTCTCAGGTCGGGAGCCCACGGAGCCTGCGCGCACTGAGGGGCGTACGGATCGGCTGATCATGCGCGACATGTTCGTCCGCGAAGGGCTGCCCGTGCCCGACTGGCACTTCGTCGAGACGGCGCTCGCCCAGGCAGGGGAGGCGCGCCTGGAGGAGCTGCGCAGGCGTGGGACCGCCCTGCCCGGTGTGCACGACGCCTTGAAAGCCGCCTCGGTTCAGACCCGTTGGGTCTCCTCCGTACTCACCGGCAACATCTCCGCCAACGCCCGTGTGAAGCTTGCCGCGTTCGGTCTCGACTCCCTGCTTGATCTGCCGGTCGGCGCCTACGGAGCGGACGCCGAACTCCGCCCCCACCTGGTCGCTGTCGCCCGCGAGCGTGCACAGCGGCTTCATGGTGTTGCGGCCGACATCCCCACCGTCCTCGTCGGGGACACCCCTCGAGACGTGGAAGCGGCTCTGACCACAGGCTCCGGCGTCCTCGCCGTCGCCTCCGGCATCCACACCCAGGAGGAACTGACCGCCGCCGGAGCCGTCGAAGTCCTGCCCGACCTGTCGGACACGAAGCGTGTCCTCGGCATCCTGGGGTCCTTCGCAGGTCACTGAAAACGTCCCCGGACGTCCTTGGACCGTCCCCGAACGCGGTGTCGAGGTCCCCGAGCAGAAGGCCACTATCAGGCTCCCACCAGGCAACCAGCCGAAGGAGCCGAAGTGATCGAGGAAGTCACCGGGATCAAGAAGATCCGCATGCTGTACCTGCAGCTGCTCTACCGCTGCAACTTCACGTGCCTGCACTGCTTCCACGGCAAGCGGCTTCAGTACGCCGACGCCTTCACCGTCGACGAAGCTGCCGATCTCCTCACCCTGATGCGGGATCAGTACGGCACCGAGGCCGTGACCCTGCTCGGCGGAGAGCCCTTCGTCCACCGGGACCTCGCGCAGGTCGTCCGCCATGCCAAGGAGGAACTGGGCCTGCGCGTCGAGATCTGCACCAACGGGTACCGGATCGAGCGCCGTCTGACCGAGATCGCCTCTTCCCTGGACCTGCTCAGGGTTTCGCTGGAGGGCGTCGGGTCGACCAACGACGGCATCCGAAAGCAGGGCAGCTACCAGAGCGCCCTGGAGGCGCTTCGGCTGGCTCGGGATCTCGGCGTTCCGACCGGTGCGACCATGACCGTCACCACGCGGAACATCGCCGAAGTCCTGCCCCTCGGACGGGCCTTGGCACAGCTCGGGGTCCGGCAGCTCAAGCTCCACCACCTGCGGCCGGTCGGCAACGCCGCCGATCATCCCGAGCTGCTGGTCACCTCCCCTTCCGCCTACGGCCGGCTCCGGGACGAGCTGGCGTCAGCCGATCTGCCCTTGGAGGTGATCGTCGACGAGGACCTCTCCGAGGACGGTGCCCCGCAGGCGTGCGCCCCCTCCGATGGTCCTCGCGAAATCGACCGCATCGAGGTCGACCCGCGCGGTGCGCTGACCATGTCCTGCAAGGCCGTGGGCAAGGACGCGCACGCCTTCTGGTACGAGAAGACGGCAGGACGCATCGTCCACAAGCCCTCGTCCGTCGACGAGCTCACCCTCGCGGTACCGGACGTGGTGTACGGCCGTGCCTGATCGCCCTCGCTTCGAGAGCCTGGAGGGATTACCCGGCACCGGAAAATCCACCCTGGCGCCCATGCTCGCCGCCGCCCGGCAGGCCGCCCTCGTCGCTACCGTCCCTTTGCCCTACCAGCCGCTCAGGCAGGCGCTGGACAAGCGGACGAACGTAGAGGCACGGATGTGCTTCTACCTCTCGGGCCTGTTCACCGCGGCCGAGGAGATCCAGCACCACCTCGACGCCGGCGTCCCGGTCGTCGTCGAGAGCTACTTCGCCCGGTGCCTCACCACTCACCGGGCCCTGGGGGCACAACTCGGTATCACCCTGCCGAGCTGGCTGCCGACACCCGCTACCTACCACCTCGTCTGCGACGACGACGAGAGACAACGCCGACTCGCTGGGCGGAACAAGCCGGTGTCGCGGTGGGACTCACTGATCGAGACCGTTACGGAACGAGTGACGGACGCCTACGCATCGTTCCCGATGCATCGCGTCGACACCACGGGGCACAGCCCCGACGAGGTCCTCCGAGTGATCATGGATACCGAGACGCAAGGAGCGCACCCCCATGCAGACTCAGAGCCTGTGGGAGCACACGCTCACGTTCTTCCCGCAGTTCCTCGCCACGCTGCGGGAACGTGTCGCCCCTGACGCCACCGTCGCGGTGGTCGGCGCGAGTGACGGCAAGTTCGTCCTGCCCCTCGCCGCCGCCGGCTACCGCGTCGTCGCCATCGAACGCGACGCGGTCGCCCTCCACGGGGGCGACGTCCACCTCCCGGGTGACAGCCAGGCCCACGCGCTGGGGCTGATCGATCGACTGAAGCTCGAAGAACTCCACGAACGCGTAGAGGTCGTTGAGGACGACTTCCTGGACGGCGAGCCCCTGGGCCTGCAGTGCGACGCGGTCTGGACGAGCTGCTCGTGGCACTACAGTGCCAACCACCACCGCCCGCTCGGCGAGTTCGTCGACCGCATGCAGCGCCTGGTCCGCCCAGGCGGCATGTTCGGCGCGGAGTTCATGATGCCCGTCGAAAGACGCCACCACATGATCGAGCACTACACCTCCCCGGAACGCCTTCACCCCCACTTCATCGGCGACTGGGAGGTCCTGCTCACCCTGCGCACCACCGAGTTCACGGAACGCGCCCACGTCGGCCAGTTGCACGACCACACCCACCGCATGGGCCTCCTGCTCGCGGCCCGGACGTCCACCCTCACCGACCACTTCTGAGAGAAGACCCCATGAAGCACGAATACGAGGCGAAGTTCCTGGCCGTCGACGTCGCCGGCCTCCAGAACAAACTGAGCGCCCTCAATGCGGTCCAGGCATTCCCCCGCACGCTCCTCACCCGCAAGATCTTCGAGAACGACTCCCTCGACGGTGGAGCCTGGATCCGTCTGCGGGACGAGGGCACCCGCTCGACGCTCACGCTCAAGCAGGTCACCGACGCCACGACGATCGACGGCACCAAGGAGATCGAGACCGAGGTCACCGACCTGCACGCCATGGCCGACATCCTGCGCCGGGTCGGCCTCACCGAGGTTAGGTACCAGGAGAACTACCGCGAGGAATGGCGCCTGGGCGAAGTCGCCTTCGACTTCGACACCTGGCCGGACCTGCCCACCTTCCTGGAGATCGAGGGACCCGACGAGGCATCGGTGCGCCAGGCCGCCGCGCTGCTGGACCTCGACTACTCCGAGGCCCGGTTCGGCAGCGTCGACGAGATCTACAAGAGCGAGTCCGGCCGCGACATCCTCGCCGAGCCCACGCTCCTGTTCTCCGAAGCCGAGAAGCCGAAGGACGCTTCTCCCACGGCCCAGGACCGTTGAACGGGGAGGGAGACGAGCGATGCTGACGGAAGTCGCCCTACAGCACAGGGTGATCCCCGGGATCGCCGAGTTCGCCCGAGGAGGACTGCCCTCACCGGCGGCCACCGACGACGGCAACGAGTGGGTCGACGGACCCTGCTGGCTCTACTGCGGACAGCGGTGGACGCGCGTCCTGTGGATCGGCCCCGCCAGAGTCGCCGGGGCCCAAGCCCCGATGTACGCGTGCGGCGCCTGCATCGGCGCGCTGCAGGAACGGGTCTGGCAATCCTTCTTCAACGAGAACCGCCCGGCCCGCTCCACCCGGCCGAGCGAATCCGCCGAGGTGGGGCAGTCGGCCTCCGGCAGGAGAACCGGCAGGCATCGGGGCCAGAGCAGGCTCTTCCGCCGTAATTAAGCCCCCGCCCCGGTCACGCTGGTGCCAGCTGTCCCCCGCAGCGAGAGCCCGTGGCCGGGGCGGGTCCTTGGCGTGCGCGCCTTCGACGGAGGCCCCGAGACGAACGGCCTGACAACGCAGCGACCGTTTCACTGAGGTTCCCCCGAGATGCGGAGTGTGTTGACAGAAGGTCAGATGGGACTCATGAGAGGAACATCGACCATGGCCGCCCCCAGAAAGTACTCGCTGGAGTTGCGTGAGCGTGCGGTACGGATGTAAGGCAGCTCCGGTCCCAAGCCGCAGATCAAGAAGCTCGCGGTCGATCTCGGCGTGCATCCCGAGGCCCTGCGCGGGTGGATCCGCCAGGCCGAGGCGGACGCCGGCGAGCGCGACGACCGGCTGACCACCGACGAACGCGCTTTGGGATGACGTCCTCTCGCCACCTCTGTTCCTCAGCACCGCGCTCGCCGGGCAGACAGCCTTCACCAGCACATCCGCTCACGCACGACCCCAAAAACGAGTCAGCGCCCGAGCCGACCGAAGTCGACCCGGACGCTGTGTAGCAGGTCAGAGGGCATATCCCCCGCCTACCGCCGGTAGGCCCTGTGGGACTCGAACCCACAACCAATGGATTAAAAGTCCACTGCTCTGCCAATTGAGCTAAGGGCCCAGGCGATGTTGCCACCCCGAGCATAGCTGCACGTGGCCGCCGTTCCGATCGGGTATCGGGGTCACGGCCGCGTCGGCCGTGCGGGGCGGTGGCGGGGCCGGGCCGCGCGGGGGACGCGAAGGGCCCGTACGACCAAGTCGTACGGGCCCTCGCGGATGCTCAGCCGGCGCCGGTCACCGACCGGTGTGCGTCAGCCGTTGCGCTTCCAGCGCGGCTTGTCGTCGCGGCGGCCGAGGGAGCCGCCGCCGCGGTGCTCGTCACGGCGGCCGTAGGGACGCTCGTGGCCGCCGGAGCGGAAGCCCGGACGGTCGTCACGGCGCTCGCGGTTGAAGGGCCGGTCGCTGCCCCGGTGACCGCCGCGCTCGTCGCGGCGCTCGAACGAACGGCCGCCACGGTCACCCCGGTCGTCACGACGGAAACCGCCCCGGTCGCCACGGTCGTCACGACGCTCGAACGAACGGCCACCGCCGTCGTCACGACGCTCGAAGGTACGGCCACCCCTGTCGTCACGACGCTCGAACGAACGGCCGCCACGGTCACCCCGGTCGTCACGACGGAAACCGCCCCGGTCGCCACGGTCGTCACGACGCTCGAACGAACGGCCACCGCCGTCGTCACGACGCTCGAAGGTACGGCCACCCCTGTCGTCACGACGCTCGAACGAACGGCCGCCACGGTCACCCCGGTCATCACGACGGAAACCGCCCCGGTCGCCACGGTCGTCACGACGCTCGAAGCCACGGTCGCGGTCGCGGTTGAACCCACCCCGGTCGCCCCGGTCGTCGCGGCGGAAGCCGCCCCGGTCGCCGTCACGGTCCCGGCGCTCGAAACCGCGGTCGCGGTCACGGTCGCGCTGGAACCCGCCACGGTCGCCCCGGTCGCCACGGTCGCCCTGGTCGGCGGCCTGCGCCGCCGCCTGCTCCGGCACCGCCGCCTCGACCGGCTCGGCCGACTCCGCCGCCTGTGCCTCGGCCACCGCGGTCTCGGGGTCCTCGCCCCGCTCGCGCGCCACCCGGGCGACGAGCCGGTCGGCGTCCTCGCGCAGCTCCACGGCACGGCGCTGCGCCCGCTCCAGCTGCTTGGTGAGCTGGGCGACCTCGCGCTCGGCCTGCTGAGCGGCGTTGCCCGCCGACTCCGCCTGCACCTCGGTCATCGAGCGGGCGCCGGTGATCTCGGCGACCTCCGGGTCGAAGGCGGCGCCGCCCTGGATGATGTGGCGCGAGGCGTCGACGCCCGCGTCCTCCATCAGCCGGAAGATCTGGCGCCGCTGGTGCGGCAGCGACAGGGAGACGACCGTGCCGGTGCGGCCCGCGCGCGCGGTGCGACCGGCCCGGTGCAGGTAGTCCTTGTGGTCGCCGGCCGGGTCCACGTTCAGCACCAGGTCGATGCCGTCGACGTGGATGCCGCGGGCCGCGACGTCGGTGGCGACCAGGACGTTGACGTACCCGTCCTTGAAGTCCGCGAGGGTGCGGGTGCGCGCGCCCTGCGTCATGCCGCCGTGCAGCGCGTCGGCCTTCGCGCCCGCGTCCCGCAGCTGCTCGGCGACGCGGTCGGCGCCCAGCTGGGTGCGCACGAAGATGATGGTGCGGCCCTTGCGCGAGGCGATCGCGGCGGTGACCGGTGCCTTGTCCTTCGGCTTCACGATCAGGATGTGGTGCGACATGGTCGTCACGGCGCCCTGCGCGGCGTCGACCTCGTGCAGGACCGGCTCGTTCAGGTAGCGGTCGACGAGGGTCTTGATCTCGTTCTCCATGGTCGCGGAGAAGAGCATGCGCTGACCGCCGGCCGGGACCTGGTCGAGCAGTTCGGTGACCTCGGGCAGGAAGCCCAGGTCGGACATCTGGTCGGCCTCGTCGAGGACGGCGACCTCGACGTCCTGCAGCGAGCAGGCGCCGCGGTTGATGATGTCGCGCAGCCGGCCCGGGGTGGCCACCAGCACGTCGACGCCCCGCTCCAGGGCGTAGATCTGGTTGCCCATCGAGGTGCCGCCGCAGACGACCTTCATCTTCAGGCCGAGCTGGTCGCCGTAGGGCTGGAGGGCGTCCGCGACCTGCATCGCGAGCTCGCGGGTCGGCGTGAGGATGACCGCGCGCGGGCGGTGCTTCTCGGTCCGGCCGCCGGACAGCCGCGCGAGCGCCGGCAGACCGAACGACAGGGTCTTGCCGGAGCCGGTGCGGCCGCGGCCCAGGATGTCCTTGCCGGCCAGGGCGTCCGGGATGGTCGCGGCCTGGATCGGGAAGGGGGTGGTCACGCCGTTCTGCGCGAGCTTGCGCACGACGGCCTCGGGGAGGCCGAGGTCGCCGAAGGTGGCCTCCGCGGGGGCCTCGGCCGTCTCGGTCACCACGGCCGTCTCGTCGGTCGCCTCGTCGTTCGAGGGCACGACGGCGTGATCAGTACTGGAAATGGACATGCGTATGCGAAACCTTCCGGAGTCTCGTCGGCACGCGCCCGTCAACTCCGTGATTCGCAATACGACCGCCTCAATGCGGTCAGCCACGGCAAGGGAGAGAACGCGCCACACGGCGCGCTCTGCGTTGGCGCCGGGCAAATGGGATCAAACGATCTACCACCATACGCACCCCAGGCCCCCCAAGGCAAACCGGCCGCCTCCCCTGTAGGCAACGTCACTTCCCACCCCGTCCCGACGGGGTGGCCCCGCCCCTCCCGACAGCCCGCCCCGCCGGTGATCACGCGGCCCTCACCCTCCCGGTGGCCCCGGCCCCGCCGCCTCCCCGCGGCCCTCACCCCGCCGGTGACCCCGCCGCCGGCGCGGGCTCGCGCTCGCCCAGCTGCGGCCCCGCCTCCCCGTGCGCGGACGACGACGGCTCGGCCGTGGGCGTCTGCGTGGGCGTCGGCGGCTGCTCGGTCGGCGTCGGCTGGGGCTCCGCCGGCCGGGTGGGCGTCGGCTCGGCCGTCCGGGTGGGACCGGGCTTCGGCGTCCCGCCGGGGTTCTGCGGCCGGCCCGGCGCGGACGCGCTCGCCCCGGCCGAGGCGGCGGCCGAGGGCGACGCCGACGCGTCGGCGTCCTTCCCGTCCTTGCCGTCGCCCTTCTTCTTCCCGTGCTTGCCGCCGGCTTCCGTGTGCGGTCCGTGGCCCACGCCGCCGCCCGAGGACGCGGGGCCGCCGTCCGGGGCCTCGCCGGCGCGCTGACCGGCGGACCGCGACGGCTTCGCGCCCCCGCCGTCGTCGTCGCCGACGCTCATGCAGCCGGCGGCGGCCGCCACGGCCACGACCGTGGCGGCCAGACGGACGGGTACGTACAAGGGGCGCACGGGAGCCACCTCCAGTTGGGGTCCCCTGCCCAGGCGCGGCCGTGCGCCGGGGGGAAGGGCGAAGAAGTCAACCTGCCCAACTCCCGCCGCCCGCAAGAGGACACGCGCCGCGGGACACGGTCCGGCCACGCCCCGCCCGGCCCCGCTCAGCCGTAGCCGAGCGCGTGCAGCCGCTCGTCGTCGATCCCGAAGTGGTGCGCGATCTCGTGCACCACCGTCACCTCGGTCTCCTCGACGACCTCCTCGCGCGAGGCGCACATCCGCAGCGTCGGCCCGCGGTAGACCGTGATCCGGTCCGGCAGCACCCCCGCGTACCACTCGCCGCGCTCCGTCAGCGGGGTGCCCTCGTACAGCCCGAGCAGTTCGGGGTCGTCGGCGGGCGGTTCGTCCTCCACGAACACCGCGACGTTGTCCATCAGGCGGGTCAGTTCCGGCGGGATCCGGTCCAGCGCCTCGGCCACCAGTTCCTCGAACTCCTCGCGCGTCATCTCCAGCACCCGCCCATTGTCGGGCACGGCACCGCCGCGCGACCGCGAACGGCCCCGCATATCCGCCCGCCCACTTGGGCATACGGGACCAATGGCCCGCGTCCCCGCCGCAGTCCTGAACGTCACCGGACGTCTTTCCAGGGCCGTGCGCGCCCCCGTCCCCCGCCGTGCGCGCGGCCGGGCGCGGCCGCTGCCCGCGCCCGGCCCCCGCTCCCGCCCCTGGGCGCGCGCCCTGGGCCTGGTCGCGGTCGTCCTCGTCGGCGCGTGGCTGGGCCTGCTGGTCGTCGGCAACGTCCGGGTCCCGGTGGGCCCCATGAACACGACGATGACGCTGCGCCCCTCCTTCACCGGCGGCACGAAGATCAACGTCTCCCCGCTCGGCGCGCTCCAGCTCGACAGCCACACCGCCCCCGTCCGCCTGGACGTCAACGTCGACCAGCTCGACCCCGAGCGCGCCCAGGCCCTCGTCGACCGCCCCGAGCGGCTCTCCGGGCTCCAGGACGAGGTCGCCTCGGACGTCTCCCACGGCGCCCGCGACCTGGCCCTGCGCAGCTGTGTCGCGGTCGTCACCGGCGCCACCGCCCTCGGCCTCGCCGTCTACCGGCGCCCGCGCCGCGCCCTCGCGGCGGGCGGCCTCGCCCTGGCCCTGCTCGCGGCGTCGGGCGGCACCGCGTACGCCACCTGGAACCCGGAGTCGGTCCTGGAGCCGAAGTTCTCGGGCCTGCTGACCTCGGCCCCGTCCCTGGTCGGCAACGCGCGCAGCATCGTGACCGAGTTCGACGTCTACCAGAAGGAGCTGGCCCGCCTGGTCACCAACGTGACCAAGCTCTACGACGCCACCTCCACGCTCCCCGCGTACGCCCCGGACCCGAGCACCATCCGCGTCCTCCAGGTGTCCGACATCCATCTCAACCCGGCGAGCTGGAAGATCATCGCCTCGCTCGTCCGGCAGTACAAGGTGGACGTGATCGTCGACACCGGCGACACCATGGACCACGGCTCCACCGCCGAGAACGGCTTCCTGGACCCGATCGAGGACCTCGGGGCGCCCTACGTCTGGGTGCGCGGCAACCACGACTCGCAGGCCACCCAGCGCTACATCCGGGGCCTGAAGAACGTCCACGTCCTCGACGACGGCAGGGCGAAGACGATCGCGGGCCTGCGCTTCGCGGGCATCGGCGACCCCCAGTTCACCCCGAACCGCTCCCGGCCCGCGGGCGGTGACGCCGCCAACGAGATCGCCGGCGCCCGCCTGGCCTCGGCGCTGCGCGACCAGAAGGCCGCCGGGACCCCCGTCGACGTGGCCGTCGCCCACGAACCCGCGGCCGTGTCCCGGACCGACGGCGAGGTCCCGCTGGCCCTGGCCGGGCACTTCCACCGCCAGCGCACGGAGGTCATGAAGTACGGCACCCGCCTGCGTCTGGAGGGCTCCACCGGCGGCAGCGGTCTGCGGGCGGTGGAGGGCGCGAAGCCCGACCCCATCCAGACGTCGGTGCTCTACTTCGACCGCGACAGCCGCCGCCTCCAGGCGTGGGACGAGATCGAGCTCGGCGGCCTCGGCCTGACCACGGCGGAGGTGCGGCGCAACCTGGTCGAGGAGAACCAGCCGGGCGCCCCCGCGGGGGGCACGATGTCGCCGAGCCCCGGCCGGTAAACCGTTTTGGCGATACCTCCCGACATCCCATATGCTTCTCACGTCCCCGACGCGCTGAGAAGCGCCCAGGCGGGCCGATAGCCCTCATCGTCTAGCGGCCTAGGACGCCGCCCTTTCAAGGCGGTAGCACGGGTTCGAATCCCGTTGGGGGCACGCAGTACGGTGTGCAACACTGTTGCACGCAACGCAAGGTCCTGTGGAGCAGTTTGGAGTGCTCGCCACCCTGTCAAGGTGGAGGCCGCGGGTTCAAATCCCGTCAGGACCGCAGTGAGGTCTTCCGAGACTCTCACGGCTGGGTAGCTCAGTTGGTACGAGCGATCGCCTGAAAAGCGATAGGTCGCCGGTTCGACCCCGGCCCCAGCCACACCGGGAGAACCCCCGTCGAGCGATCGGCGGGGGTTCTCGCATGTCCGGGCACGCTTCAGGCCGCACGGCAGGCCGCGCTTCCGGCGGTGTCCGGACCTCCCCGACCGCGCCGACAAAAGCGTTCGCCACGGATTTCGGCGGGATGAGATCCTGGACCGCGTATGTCTACGCACCCTGCCCCCGCCGTCGGCGCCCTCGCCTCCCGTCTGACCGAGCTCTCGCTGCGCGACGCGCACCGGCTCGGGCGGCGGCTCGAAGGCGCGCGCAAGATCCGCAAGCCCGAGGCGCGCGCCGCCGTCCTCGCCGAGATCGAGACGGACATCGCCAGGGGTGAGGAGCGCATGGCCGCGCGGCGCTCCCGCGTCCCGGCGGTCGGCTATCCCGAGCAGCTTCCGGTCAGCCGGAAGAAGGACGAGATCGCCGCCGCGATCCGCGACCACCAGGTGGTGATCGTCGCGGGCGAGACGGGGTCCGGCAAGACCACGCAGATCCCGAAGATCTGCCTCGAACTCGGCCGCGGGGTGCGCGGCATGATCGGCCACACCCAGCCCCGCCGGATCGCGGCCCGTACCGTCGCCGAGCGGGTGGCCGAGGAGCTGGACACCCCGCTCGGGGAGTCCGTCGGCTGGAAGGTGCGCTTCACCGACCAGGTGAACCCGGACGGCACCTTCATCAAGCTGATGACCGACGGCATCCTGCTCGCCGAGATCCAGACCGACCGCGAGCTGCGCGCCTACGACACGATCATCATCGACGAGGCCCACGAGCGGTCCCTCAACATCGACTTCCTGCTGGGCTATCTCGCGCAGCTGCTGCCGCGCCGGCCCGACCTCAAGGTCGTCATCACCTCGGCGACGATCGACCCCGAGCGGTTCTCCCGGCACTTCGGCGACGCCCCGATCGTGGAGGTCAGCGGGCGCACGTACCCGGTCGAGGTGCGCTACCGCCCGCTGCTCGAAGAGGACTCCGAGGACTCCGACCGCGACCAGATCACCGCGATCACGGACGCGGTCGAGGAGCTGATGGGCGAGGGGCAGGGCGACATCCTCGTCTTCCTGTCCGGCGAGCGGGAGATCCGGGACACCGCCGACGCGCTGGAGAAGAAGAGGTACCGGTTCACCGAGGTGCTGCCGCTGTACGCGCGCCTGTCCCACGCCGAGCAGCACCGCGTCTTCCAGCAGCACTCCGGCCGCCGGATCGTGCTGGCGACCAACGTCGCGGAGACCTCCCTGACGGTCCCGGGCATCAAGTACGTCATCGACCCCGGCTTCGCCCGGATCAGCCGCTACAGCCATCGCACCAAGGTGCAGCGGCTGCCCATCGAGCCGGTGTCGCAGGCCAGCGCCAACCAGCGCAAGGGCCGCTGCGGCCGCACCAGCGACGGCATCTGCGTACGGCTGTACTCCGAGGAGGACTTCGCGGGCCGCCCGGAGTTCACGGACGCGGAGATCCTGCGCACCAACCTCGCCTCCGTCATCCTCCAGATGACCGCGGCCGGGCTCGGCGACATCGAGAGGTTCCCGTTCATCGACCCGCCGGACCACCGCAACATCCGCGACGGCGTCCAGCTCCTCCAGGAGCTCGGCGCGCTCGACCCGGCGCAGCAGGACGTCCGCAAGCGGCTGACGGACACCGGCCGCAAGCTGGCCCAGCTGCCCGTCGACCCGCGGCTGGCCCGGATGGTCCTGGAGGCCGACCGCAACGGCTGTGTCCGCGAGGTCATGGTCATAGCGGCCGCGCTCTCCATCCAGGACCCGCGCGAGCGCCCGGCCGACAAGCAGGCCCAGGCCGATCAGCAGCACGCCCGCTTCCGCGACGAGACCAGCGACTTCCTCGCCTTCCTGAACCTGTGGCGCTATGTGCGCGAGCAGCAGCGCGAGCGCGGCTCGTCCTCGTTCCGCCGCATGTGCAAGCAGGAGTACCTGAACTTCCTGCGCATCCGCGAGTGGCAGGACATCTACACCCAGCTGCGCACCGTCGCCAAGCAGATGGGCATCCACCTCAACGAGGACGACGCCCCCGCCGACCGCGTCCATGTCTCGCTGCTGGCCGGCCTGTTGTCCCACATCGGCATGAAGGACGTGAAGGAGTCCAAGGACTCCGGCGCGGCCGGGCGCAAGGACGGCGGCCGGGGCGAGTATCTCGGCGCCCGCGGCGCCAAGTTCGCGGTCTTCCCGGGCTCGGCGCTGTTCCGGAAGCCGCCGCGGTTCGTGATGTCGGCGGAGCTCGTGGAGACGTCCCGGCTGTGGGCCCGCGTCAACGCGCGGATCGAGCCGGAGTGGGTCGAGCCGCTCGCCGAGCACCTGCTCAGGCGCACCTACTCCGAGCCGCACTGGGAGAAGGACCAGGCGGCGGTCATGGCCTACGAGAAGGTCACGCTGTACGGCGTCCCGATCGTCGCCCAGCGCAAGGTGAACTACGGCCGGATCGACCCCGAGGCCAGCCGCGAGCTGTTCATCCGCAACGCCCTGGTGGAGGGCGACTGGCGCACGCACCACAAGTTCTTCGCCGACAACCGCAGACTCCTCGGCGAGGTCGAGGAGCTGGAGCACCGCGCCCGGCGCCGGGACATCGTGGTCGACGACGAGACGCTGTTCGACTTCTACGACGAGAAGGTCCCCGAGCACGTCGTCTCGGGCGCCCACTTCGACTCGTGGTGGAAGCGCAAGCGCCATGAGCAGCCGGACTTCCTGGACTTCGAGCGCGCGATGCTGATCCGGGAGTCGGCGGAGGCGGTCACGAAGGCCGACTACCCCGACTCCTGGCGGCAGGGGCGGCTCACGTTCCGGGTGACGTACCAGTTCGAGCCGGGTGCGGACGCCGACGGGGTGACGGTCCACGTCCCGCTCCAGGTCCTCAACCAGGTCACCGGCGAGGGCTTCGACTGGCAGATCCCGGGGCTGCGGGAGGAGCTGGTGACCGAGCTGATCCGGTCCCTGCCCAAGCCCGTGCGCCGCAACTACGTGCCCGCGCCGAACTTCGCCAAGCGGTTCCTGGACGTGGCGGTGCCGCTCCAGGAGCCCCTGACGGTGACGATGGCGCGCGAGCTGAGGCGCATGGTCGGCGTGCCCTTCGACGCGGACGACTTCGACCGGGCGAAGGTCCCCGACCATCTGCGCGTCACGTTCCGGATCGTCGACGAGCGGCGCCGCAAGCTCGCCGAGGACAAGGACCTGGAGGCGCTCAAGCTCCGGCTGAGGCCGAAGGCCCGTCAGGCGCTGTCGCAGGCCGCCGCGGCGACCGCCTCCCGGGAGGGCGGGCCGTCCCTGGAGCGCCAGGGGCTGACGGACTGGACGATCGGCTCGCTGACCCGGGTCTTCGAGACCCGCCGGGCCGGCCACCCGGTCCGGGCGTACCCGGCGCTGGTGGACGACGGCGACACCGTCTCGGTGCGGCTCTTCGACACGGAGGCGGAGCAGCGGCAGGCGATGTGGCGGGGCACCCGCCGGCTGATCCTGCGCAACATTCCGGTCAGTCCGGCGAAGTTCGCATCCGAGAAGCTGACGAACGCCCAGAAGCTCAGTCTGTCGGCCAGTCCGCACGGTTCCGTCCAGGCGCTGTTCGACGACTGCGCGACGGCGGCGGCGGACAAGCTGATCGGCGACTTCGGCGGCCCGGCGTGGGACGAGGAGTCGTACCGCGCGCTGTACGACAAGGTGCGCGCGGAGATCGTGGACACGACGGTGCGCGCGGTGGGCCAGGTGCAGCAGGTGCTGGCCGCCTGGCAGGCCGCCGAGCGCCGTCTGAAGGCCCTGCGCAGCCCCGCCCTGCTGGCGAACCTCACGGACGTACGGGAGCAGCTGGACGCCCTCGTGAAGCCCGGTTTCGTGACGGCCGCGGGACTGCGTCGGCTGCCCGATCTGATGCGCTATCTGATCGCGGTGGACCGCCGTCTGCAGCAGATGCCGACGAACGTCCAGCGGGACACCACGCGGATGCAGAAGGTCCACGAGATGCGCGACGAGTACGCCTGGCTGCTGGAGCAGATGCCGCAGGGGCGCCCGGTGCCGCAGCAGGTGCTGGACGTCCGCTGGATGCTGGAGGAGCTGCGCGTCAGCTACTTCGCCCACGCGCTCGGCACCGCGTACCCGGTCTCGGACAAGCGGATCGTGAAGGCGATCGACGCACTTGCTCCGTGACGGGACTTGCACAGAGGGTGAGTTCGACCCGGGACCCACCCTCCTGTACAGTCTCTTCTCGCAGCGCACCGCACGAATGGCGCGGCGAAACCAGGTCCTGTGGAGCAGTTTGGAGTGCTCGCCACCCTGTCAAGGTGGAGGCCGCGGGTTCAAATCCCGTCAGGACCGCAGCAGTACGAAGGCCCGCCCCTCGCAAGGGGGCGGGCCTTCGTCATGTCCGCGCTGCCGCACCCCCGCTCGGGGTCGTGCAGGCCCGCGGCGGCGCCTCAGCGGCACCCGCGCCCCCAGGGGCCCCGGCGCCGCCGGCGCGGGCTCCCGCGGCCTTGACGGAGTCACATTCACTGGGTACCCAGAAGACAGGGCCCCCTTTCCCGTGCGGCCCCCTGGAGGTGGCGTATGGCGGCATCGACTAGGCACGAAACGCGGGCCCTGCTCCGCGCCCACCTGTCGGCCGCCTCCTCGTATCGGCATCGCACCCGCCACTGCCCGATCTGCCACCGCCTGCTGCGGCTGGCGATGGACAGCCCGCCGGGCACGTCACGGCCGGCCGCGGAGCCGACCGCCGAGGGCGAGGCGCCGACCCCCGCGTGAGCCCGGGGCAAGGTCAACTCCCGTTCCACCGCGGGGAACTGGAGTCTGCTCCTCCCTTTAGCGCACATAGGCCAGCGGCAACAAGCGCTCCGGTATGTGACGGGTGTCACGGCATCAGTTTCCGGGAGCGCTCCCCTTACACCTCACCTACAACTGGTCAATTTAATATGTGCAATTGCACCAGGTTCCACCGGTCGCCCGGACACGCCGAGCGACCGCCCGGGGCGGGCCCGCGGGAGATCTCCGGCCGCTCCCGAGGGAGATCCGACACCCCTTTCCGGACTCCGGCAAGGCCGCCCACGACCCACCGGCCGGCCCCGCGGCAGGCCGCGGTCGGCGCACAAAAAAGATCGCGCTGGACCCGGCGGAGTCCAGCGCGATCGACGACACACCCACGTTGCTTGCCTGAAGAGCTCTGATCGGCTCGGGCATGGGCTCTGTTGGGGCAGAACCCGCGTCGTGTGGAGCTGTGGTGCGGGCACCTCGGCGAGTTGGGGGAACTGCCGCTTTGCCCGCTTATGGAGTTGTTCAGGCCTCGCTGCGCTGCTGCGGGATGCCCGCGAGCAGAGCGCGCACCTCGGCCTCGCGGTAGCGGCGGTGCCCGCCGAGCGTACGGATGGACGTGAGCTTCCCGGCCTTCGCCCACCGCGTGACCGTCTTCGGGTCCACACGGAACATGGTGGCGACCTCAGCCGGGGTCAGCAGCGGCTCGGCATCAGGGGTGCGAGCGGTCATGAGCGGCCTCCTCGGGAGAACCGAACCTTCTCGGTTCTTTCCTCTAAATTCTGCACCTTGACCCGCGTTGCCCGAAATGGCGGACGCGGGTCGAGTCGGTTATAGGACGAACGGCTTGTCCTCGGCACTACAACTACACCATCTGTCCAGCCGCGTCGGCCAAACCGATGGAATTGCCCTCCCAGGTAGTCATCAGCGACGGAAGCCGATGGACCATGCCATAGCGGACAGTCACGCCACTGTGACGATCAGTCACAGTGGCGCGCAGGAGTCACAAGACCCCCCAAAGCGTGCAATGTCGAGAGAGAGTCCTCCCCGGACTCCTTGTCCTATTTTGGCACGAGGGGGGGTTAGGGGCGCAAGGCCCGCGTAAGTGCGGTCCATCACGCTTGGGTCCGTTGACACAGCCTCGATGGATACGTCCGGATCGCGCTCTACGCCCCTTGTTGACGAGACATCAAGCGCCTCAGAGCGAGCACGAAACCCCAGAACGGGCGGATCGTCAAACGCCAGTTCGTTACCTCACAGCGTGGGCTGGATCACACCGCCTCGCCGGGCGGGTCGCTCAGTTGGCCGACCGCCGGTCCCGCACGGACCGCCAGCGCTCCACCAGCCGCCCGTAGGCCGCCCCCGCGGCGGCACCGTCGCCCTGCCGCAGGGCCTCGATGCCGTCGGCCACGTCGGCCGCCGAGTGGTCGTCCTCCAGCTCACCGGCGGGCAGGGCGTGGACCAGACCGCCGTAGTCGAGCTCGACCAGGGAGCGCGGGTGGAACTCCTCCAGCCAGCGCCCGACCTCCACGAGGCCGTCGATGAGCGGCCCTTCGTCGATCGTGTCCTTCAGCGTGCGCAGGGCCCGCGCGACCCGGCGCCGCGCCTGGACCATCGGCGTCCGGTAGCGCAGCGCCGGCGGGGTCTCCCCCGAACCCTTCTCGAAGGTCCGCTCCTCGTCCGACACCAGCACGAACCAGTGCAGCGGCACCTGCCAGGTCGAGGTGCGGATCCACGGCCGCGCGTCGGGGTTGCGGGCCAGCCAGCGCTCGTAGTCCTGGGCCGCCTGCCGCCGTACGACCTCCGGCAGCACCGCCTCCAGGACCGGGCGCGGCAGCTCGTCGCCCAGCTCCCCGAGGGCCTGCCAGCCCCGCAGCCGGGTGCGCCACGGGCACACGCACAGCACCCCGTCGGACTCCAGCACGAACGCGTCGCCGCTCTCGTGCACCGGCACCGGGACGGGCGGGGTCGGCAGCAAGTCGGCCAGGGCGCGGCGCAGTTCGACCTGGTACGACGGCCGGTCGGCCCGCCGCGCGTAGCGGGCCCAGTGGTCGCGCTCCGGTTCGGGGAAGGCGGCCAGCGGTTCGTAGACCCGCAGATAGGTCGCGTACGGGACGATCAGCGAGGACACCTTGGGCACGCCTGCTCCCTCCCCCGCCGTCCGCCGGGAAAACCTGCGAACCCGATCACAAACGAGCGGGAAAACTATGCAAATCGTCGCACGGCCCTACTCCGGTCGTAGGTGATCCTGAGCACTGCGGGTCGCACGGGCCGCCACGGGTCTAATCTCGTGCTCGACAGCCCCCGCCACCCGCACGGGAGCCCGCTCCTCTCGCCGCACCGTACTCAGGAGTCACCACAGTGACCGACGTAACACACGGCGTCCTGCACACCCTGTTCCACTCGGACCAGGGCGGTCATGAGCAGGTCGTGCTCTGCCAGGACCGCGCCAGCGGCCTCAAGGCCGTCATCGCCATCCACTCCACCGCGCTGGGCCCCGCCCTCGGCGGTACGCGCTTCTACCCGTACGCGACCGAGGAGGAGGCCGTCGCCGACGCCCTGAACCTCGCGCGCGGGATGTCCTACAAGAACGCCATGGCCGGACTCGACCACGGCGGCGGCAAGGCCGTGATCATCGGGGATCCGGCGAAGATCAGGACCGATGAGCTGCTGCTGGCCTACGGCCGGTTCGTGGCCTCGCTCGGCGGCCGCTACGTCACCGCGTGCGACGTCGGCACCTATGTCGCCGACATGGACGTCGTGGCCCGCGAGTGCCGCTGGACCACCGGGCGCTCCCCGGAGAACGGCGGCGCAGGCGACTCCTCCGTGCTCACCGCGTTCGGCGTCTACCAGGGCATGCGCGCCTCCGCCCAGCACCTGTGGGGCGACCCCTCGCTGCGCGGGCGCACGGTCGGCATCGCGGGCGTCGGCAAGGTGGGCCACATCCTGGTGGAGCACCTGGTGGCCGAGGGCGCCCGGGTCGTGATCACGGACGTGCGCGAGGAGGCCGTGGGCCGGATCGTCGCCGCGCACCCGGAGTCGGTGACGGCCGTGGCGGACACCGCGACCCTGATCCGCGTCGAGGGCCTCGACATCTACGCCCCGTGCGCGCTCGGCGGCGCCCTGAACGACGACACCGTTCCCGCGCTGACCGCCCGCGTCGTGTGCGGCGCGGCCAACAACCAGCTCGCCCACCCGGGCGTCGAGAAGGACCTCGCCGACCGCGGCGTCCTCTACGCACCGGACTACGTGGTGAACGCCGGCGGGGTGATCCAGGTCGCCGACGAGCTGCACGGCTTCGACTTCGACCGGTGCAGGGCGAAGGCCGCCCGGATCTTCGACACCACGCTGGCCATATTCGCACGTGCGAAGGAGGACGGTATTCCGCCGGCCGCCGCGGCCGACCGGATCGCCGAGCAGCGGATCGCGGAGGCCCGCGCGACGCGCTGACGGGACCCCGGCGGCCGTGCCGGGAGTCCCGGCACGGGTTCGGCGGGTACCCGCCGGTGGGCGGTTGGAGAGAACTCTCACTCCCACCGGCGGGTCGAGCGCCGATAAGTGGTTAAAATCGCGATTGACCAGCGAGGACGGGGCGCCTCGAAGGTCCTGTGCACACGCGCGTGCTGCGGGCGACGTACCGTATGGGCGTGGGCTCAGGTACCGTGGAAGCCCTACGGACCGGTCTCTCCGAGGAGAGCCCGTTCCAGATCATGAACGCGTGTCAAGACTCTGGGGCCGTCGAGCCCCGTCACCGAGGGGGTCGAGCCATGGGGCGCGGCCGGGCCAAGGCCAAGCAGACGAAGGTCGCCCGCCAGCTGAAGTACAACAGCGGCGGGACTGACCTGTCGCGTCTGGCCAACGAGCTGGGCGCTTCGACTTCGAACCAGCCGCCGAACGGCGAGCCGTTCGAGGATGACGAAGACGACGACGACCCGTACGCCCAGTACGCGGATCTCTACAACGACGACGAGGATGACGAGGACGACGAGTCCGGTCCCACGTCGCATCAACGCCGCGGCGCTTGACTGCCCAGCAGTGCCTGACCCGGTCCGGCGGTCGTCCGCCGGGCCGGGTTTTGCGCTGCCTCAGCGGCCGCCGGCACCCGGTGCCCTTACCGTGAGTAGGCGCCGACCAGCTCCGCACCCGTGGTGTGGTCGCCGCGGTCCGTGATCTCGCCCGCCACCCAGGCGTCCACGCCGCGGTCGGCCAGCGTCTCCAGGGCCACGTCGGCGGACTCCTCGGGCACGATCGCGATCATGCCGACGCCCATGTTCAGCGTCTTCTCCAGCTCCAGGCCCTCGACCCGGCCGGTGCGGCCCACGAGGTCGAAGATCGGGGCGGGGGTCCAGGTGGAGCGGTCCACGACGGCGTGCAGCGCGTCGGGGATCACCCGGGCCAGGTTGGCGGCGAGACCGCCCCCCGTGACGTGGCTGAAGGCGTGCACCTCGGCGGTGCGGGTGAGGGCGAGGCAGTCCAGCGAGTAGATCTTGGTGGGCTCCAGCAGCTCCTCGCCGAGGGTGCGGCCGAGGTCGTCGATCCGCGCGTCCAGGGCGAGACCGGCCTGGTTCAGCAGGACGTGCCGGACGAGCGAGTACCCGTTCGAGTGAAGGCCGGAGGCCGCCATGGCGATCACCGCGTCACCCGTACGGATGCGATCCGGGCCCAGCAGCCGGTCGGCCTCCACGACGCCCGTACCGGCGCCGGCGACGTCGAAGTCGTCCTCGCCCAGCAGACCGGGGTGCTCGGCCGTCTCGCCGCCGACCAGGGCGCAGCCCGCCAGCACACAGCCTTCGGCGATGCCCTTGACGATGGCCGCGACCCGCTCGGGGTGGACCTTGCCGACGCAGATGTAGTCGGTCATGAACAGCGGCTCGGCGCCGCACACCACGATGTCGTCCATCACCATGGCGACCAGGTCGTGGCCGATGGTGTCGTAGACGCCCATCTGGCGCGCGACGTCGACCTTGGTGCCGACGCCGTCCGTGGCGGAGGCCAGCAGGGGACGCTCGTAGCGCTTGAGCGCGGAGGCGTCGAAGAGTCCGGCGAATCCGCCGAGGCCGCCGAGGACCTCGGGGCGCCGCGTCTTCCTGACCCACTCCTTCATCAGCTCGACCGCGCGGTCGCCCGCCTCGATGTCGACGCCGGCCGCCGCGTAGGAAGCTCCGCCGGGCACAACAGTCTCAGACATTGCCTGGGATCTTTCGGTTCGGTTACAGGGCTTACGGGCGACGGATCGCGTCGACGGCAGCCGGGGCGGCCGTACCGGCCGCGAGCTCGGTCTCCAGGAGCTGCTTGCCGAGCAGCTCGGGGTCCGGGAGCTCCATCGGGTACTCGCCGTCGAAGCAGGCGCGGCACAGGTTCGGCTTGGCGATGGCGGTGGCCTCGATCATGCCGTCGATGGAGATGTACGACAGCGAGTCGGCGCCCAGCGAGGTGCCGATCTCCTCGATCGTCATGCCGTTGGCGATCAGCTCGGCGCGGGTGGCGAAGTCGATGCCGAAGAAGCAGGGCCACTTCACCGGCGGCGAGGAGATCCGGATGTGGACCTCGGCGGCGCCGGCCTCGCGGAGCATCCGCACCAGGGCGCGCTGGGTGTTGCCGCGCACGATCGAGTCGTCGACGACGACCAGGCGCTTGCCCTTGATGACTTCCTTCAGCGGGTTCAGCTTGAGCCGGATGCCGAGCTGGCGGATCGTCTGCGAGGGCTGGATGAACGTACGGCCCACATAGGCGTTCTTCACCAGACCCGCGCCGAAGGGGATGCCGCTCGCCTCCGCGTAGCCGATGGCGGCGGGGGTGCCGGACTCCGGCGTCGCTATGACGAGGTCGGCCTCGGCCGGGGCCTCCTTCGCCAGGCGGCGGCCCATCTCCACGCGGGAGAGGTACACGTTGCGGCCGGCGATGTCGGTGTCCGGGCGGGCCAGGTACACGTATTCGAAGACACAGCCCTTGGGCTTCGCTTCCGCGAATCGGGAGGTGCGCAGGCCGTTCTCGTCGATGGCGACGAACTCGCCCGGCTCGATCTCCCGGACGTAGCTGGCGCCGACGATGTCGAGGGCCGCGCTCTCGGACGCGGCCACCCAGCCGCGCTCCAGCCGGCCGAGGACCAGCGGGCGGATGCCCTGCGGGTCGCGGGCGGCGTACAGGGTGTGCTCGTCCATGAAGACGAGGCTGAAGGCGCCCTTGACCCGCGGGAGGACCTCGTGGGCCGCCTCCTCGATGGTCAGCGGCTTGCCGTCCTCGTCGACCTGCGCCGCGAGCAGCGCGGTCAGCAGGTCGGTGTCGTTGGTGGCCGCGACGCGCGGGGGCCGCTGGCCCTCCTGCTTGGGCAGGTCGGCGACCATCTCGGCGAGCTGGGCGGTGTTGACCAGGTTGCCGTTGTGGCCGAGCGCGATGGAACCGTGGCCGGTGGCCCGGAACGTCGGCTGGGCGTTCTCCCACACGGAGGCGCCGGTGGTCGAGTAGCGGGCGTGTCCGACCGCGATATGACCCTGGAGCGAACCGAGCGAGGTCTCGTCGAAGACCTGGGAGACGAGGCCCATGTCCTTGAAGACGAGGATCTGGGAGCCGTTGCTGACCGCGATCCCCGCGGATTCCTGGCCTCGATGCTGGAGGGCGTAGAGCCCGAAGTACGTGAGCTTTGCGACCTCTTCGCCCGGAGCCCAGACACCGAAGACGCCACACGCGTCCTGGGGGCCTTTCTCGCCGGGGAGCAGATCGTGATTGAGTCGACCGTCACCACGTGGCACGGCTCCGAGTGTAGGCGAGATCGACCACTGGTCCGAATTGGGGATACGCGACCGTGAAGGGTCACCGTGCGGCGACCGCGTTCACCCGCTCGCCGTTTTCGCTGGTCAGCGTGAGGGTGCGGCCGTCGACCCGGTACTTCACGGTGCTGTCGAAGAGCCCGAGGAGGGCCTTCTCCGTCTTCATGAGTGAGGTGTCGCACATCATTCGGGTGGTGGACGCGCTGCCGAGCGTGATACTGCCGTCGCGGAACGTCGCGGTGGACCGCACCTTGTTGCAGCCGAGACTGCCGCTGACCTGGCCGGTTTTCGCGTCGAACGTGAGGTGGGCCCTGCCTCCGGCGTCCGGGGTGCTGACCGTCCACTTGGTGCCCTTGAGCGGGGCCGCCTTCTGCTCGGTCAGGTCGATCCGGTCCCCGCCTGCCGTGGTCAGGACGAGTGTGCCGCCGTCGACGCGGGCGGTCAGGCTGCCGTCGCCGAGGGTGCGGGCGAGGGTCTGCTCGAAGGCCGCCGGGACGCCGTCGCAGGCCATCTCCGTCGCCCGGACCCCGTCGAAGGTGACGCTGCCGTCGGTGAACTCGGCGTCGGCGCCGAAGGTGTTGCACCCGAGGTTGCCGTCGACCTTGCCGCCCTCGGCGATCCGCAGATAGGCGCCGTCGGGGGCGGTGCTCTTCCTGCCGTCGACGCTCACCCGGTCCACCGCCCAGCGCACGCCGGTGACGGAGGCGGCCGGTCCGGACCCCACGGACCGGCTGCCCGCGTCCGCGCCGCCGCAGCCCGCGGCGAGCGGGAGGAGCGTCAGTGCGGCGAGCGCGGCCAGTCGCTGCTTGTCCCTGCCGGATGTCCCGAGAGTGTCCATGCGGATGGGACGGCGGAGACGGCGGACCGGTTCCGCAGGGGGTGTCGCCGGGGGCGCCGCGGGGGGTCAGCCCATGAGCGGCAGCAGCCCGGCGAGGTCGGCCCGCTCCCCGCTCGCGCGCACCGCGGCCGCGTCCAGCGCCTCCTGCCAGGTCAGCCGCCCGGTGGCGAGCCGGATCCACGTCAGCGGGTCGGTCTCGACGACGTTGGGCGGGGTGCCGCGGGTGTGCCGGGGGCCCTCGACGCACTGCACGACGGCGTACGGCGGCACCCGCACCTCGGTGGAGCCCCCGGGCGCCTTCACGGCGAGCGCGTCGGCCAGGAGGCGGGTGCAGGCCGCCAGGGCCTGGCGGTCCTGGGGGATGCCGAGGCCGGGCACGGCGGCGTTGAGGTCGTCGGTGTGGACGGTGAGTTCGACGGCCCGGGTGACCAGGTGGTCGGCCAGGGTCATGCTGCCGGTGCGGACGCCGAGGACCCGCCCCTCGGGGGCGTCCTGCAGGCTCCGCGCGAGGCGTTCGGCGGTGTCCGTGTACAGCGCGTCCAGATCCGGGTGGGCGGCGGCGAGCGCGCGGGTGCCCTCCGCGATGTCGCCGGCACGGCCGGCGGTGGCGAAGGGCCAGTCCAGGAGGGCGAGTTCCGCCTTGGCGGGCGCCTCGCCGGCCAGGCCGCGGCCGACGGCCCCCACGGCCATGGCCACGTGCACGGCCAGCTCCCGCACGCTCCAGCCCGTCAGCCGGGTGGGCAGCGCGAGCTGCTCGTCGCCGAGCCCGCGCACGCCCTCCCGCACATACCCGAACTGCGCGAGCACCGCGGCACGGATCTTGACGGAGTCATAGGCACGCACACGCTTCTTGGCCGGGGGCATGGGGGGCAGCCTATGCGGCCTGCGTCCGCGTCGCGGGTGCCGCGAACGTCTCGCCGTTGCGGGGGACTCCGAGGCCGCGCCAGGTGAAGGGGATGCCGCGGGCGGTGTCCGGGTCCGCGGTGTCCATCAGCTGGAAGTGGAGGTGGGGCTCGGTGGAGTTGCCCGAGTTGCCGCAGCGGGCCAGCCGCTGTCCCGCGGTCACCCGGTCTCCCTCCCGGACGGTGAGCGAGCCGTTTCGCAGGTGGGCGTAGAGCGCGAAGGTGCCGGCGCCGAGGTCGAGGACGACGTGGTTGCCGACGACCCGCTTGACGCCGGACAGGTCGCGTACGGACGCCTCCACGATCATGAGGTACATCAGCGCGAGCAGCGAGGTGCGGCTGAGGTGGTCGCGCTGGTCGTCGACGGCGCGTACGACGGTGGCGTCGGCGACCGCCAGCAGCGGGGCCCCGAACGCGGGGAAGGCGTCGTTGCGGCGGGCGATCGGCCACAGCCACCGGAAGCCGGGGCGCGCGCCCTCCGCGGGCTCGGCGACGACATCGATGGCGAAGGTCTGGGCGTAGGCGTGCGTGCCGTGGCTCGGCGTGCGGTCGGCCGGGCTGTTCAGCGCCGACCAGCGCCCGGTGAAGGGCGGTTCGACCTCGACCGGCTCCCGGGAGGCGCGGGGGCTGTCCCGGGCACCGCCCCAGCGGTGGAGCACGATCAGGAGCCCGTAGGACAGGGCGATCGGCAGGAAGTTCCACCACCACGGGTATCCCGGGTCCAGCAGGGTGTGGGCGATCACCAGGCCGACGAAGGCCAGTCGCAGGGCGCGGTGGACGATCTTGACGAGTTTGCGTGCGGACATCGTTCCCCCGGTTCGGTCGGTGTCACGGACGAGCGGTCGCCAACGCCACCAGGAGCGGTACGACCCGCCCCGGCGGGACCTCGTGGCGGCCCCGGCCCGTGGTGTGGAGCCAGCCCGCGCCGGTCAGTTGGCGCAGGTGGTGGTAGATCTGGCCGGTCGTGCCGATCTCGTCCAGCTCGGCGAGTTCGGCCGCGGTGCGCCGGCCGCCGACGATCTCGCGCAGCAGCCGCAGCCGGACGGGGTGGCCGAGGGCCGCGAACGACTCCGCGCACCCGGTCCAGTCGGCCTCCAGCAGGCCCTCGGTCAGCGAGCCGTGCTGCCAGTCGTACTGCTCCCCGGTCGGCAGCCGTACGGTGCCGGTGAAGAGCACGCCTCCGTCGGGCGTCCGCAGCGCGGCAAGCTGCTCCTTGAGCCCCTCCAGGGCCCAGAAGTCCCCTTCACCGAGGCGAGGGACGACGTGCGGCGCGGTCTCCAGCGCCGCCACTCGTCGCTCCAGGTCGGCGACGCGTTGTTCGAGTTCCACTCCTCGATATTACGAAACTACGTAATACCGTTCAAGTGTCCCCGCGGGGGATCGTCCGCCCGCACGGGCAAGCCCCCGCCCGGCGGACCGGACGGGGGCTTCTGAGCCGTACGACGACTGCTGACCGCCGCCTACTTGAGCAGCGCCGGGATCGTCTCCTCGTGGGTCTGGCGGAGGGTGGTCAGGGGGAGGGTGAACTCGCCCTGGAGTTCCACCGTGTCGCCGTCCACCACGCCGACGCGGGTGGCGGGCAGGCCGCGGGCACCGCACATGTCGTTGAAGCGGACCTCCTCCGAGCGCGGGACGGCCACGATCGCGCGGCCGGCCGACTCGGAGAACAGGAGGGTGAAGGCGTCCAGGCCGTCGGGGACGATCAGGCGGGCGCCCCTGCCGCCGAGCAGGGCCGACTCGACGACGGCCTGGATCAGACCGCCGTCGGACAGGTCGTGCGCGGAGTCGATCATGCCGTCCCGGGAGGCCGAGATGAGGATCTCGGCGAGCAGCCGCTCGCGCTCCAGGTCGACCTTCGGGGGCAGTCCGCCGAGGTGGTCGTGGATCACCTGGGACCAGGCCGACCCGCTGAACTCCTCACGTGTGTCGCCGAGGAGGTACAGCAGATGGCCGTCCTCCTGGAAGGCGACCGGCGTGCGGCGGGACACGTCGTCGATGACACCGAGGACCGCGACCACCGGGGTGGGGTGGATGGCCACCTCGCCCGTCTGGTTGTACAGGGAGACGTTGCCGCCGGTCACCGGGGTGCCGAGCTGGAGGCAGGCGTCCGCCAGACCGCGCACGGCCTCCGCGAACTGCCACATGACGGCCGGGTCCTCGGGCGAGCCGAAGTTCAGGCAGTCGGAGACGGCGAGCGGCTTGGCGCCGGTCGTCGCCACGTTGCGGTACGCCTCCGCGAGGGCCAGCTGGGCGCCGTGGTACGGGTCCAGCTTGGCGTAGCGGCCGTTGCCGTCCGTCGCGAGGGCGACGCCGAGGCCGCTCTCCTCGTCGATGCGGATCATGCCGGAGTCCTCGGGCTGGGCGAGGACGGTGTTGCCCTGCACGAAGTGGTCGTACTGCGAGGTGATCCACTTCTTGGACGCCTGGTTCGGGGAGCCGACCAGCTTCAGGACCTGGTCCCTCAGCTCCTCGCCGGTCGCCGGCCGGGCCAGCTTGTTCGCGTCGTCGGCCTGGAGCTCGTCCTGCCAGGACGGGCGGGCGTAGGGGCGCTCGTAGACCGGGCCCTCGTGCGCGACCGTGCGCGGGTCGACGTCGACGATCTTGCCGCCGTGCCAGTAGATCTCCAGGCGGTCGCCGTCGGTGACCTCACCGATGACGGTCGCGATGACGTCCCACTTCTCGCAGATCTGAAGGAAGCGGTCGACCTTCGCCGGCTCCACGACGGCGCACATGCGCTCCTGCGACTCGCTCATGAGGATTTCCTCGGGCGAGAGGGTCGAGTCGCGCAGGGGGACGTCGTCGAGCGTCACGCGCATACCGCCCGAGCCGTTCGACGCCAGCTCCGAGGTGGCGCAGGACAGGCCCGCCGCGCCGAGGTCCTGGATGCCGACGACCAGCTTCTCGGCGAACGCCTCCAGGGTGCACTCGATGAGCAGCTTCTCCTGGAAGGGGTCGCCGACCTGGACGGCGGGGCGCTTGGAGGGCTTCGCGTCGTCGAAGGTCTCGGAGGCGAGGATGGACGCGCCGCCGATGCCGTCGCCGCCGGTCCGGGCCCCGTACAGGATGACCTTGTTGCCCGCGCCGGACGCCTTCGCGAGGTGGATGTCCTCGTGCCGCATCACACCGATGGCACCGGCGTTGACCAGCGGGTTGCCCTGGTAGCAGGCGTCGAAGACGACCTCGCCGCCGATGTTGGGCAGCCCGAGGCAGTTGCCGTAGCCGCCGATGCCCGCCACGACGCCCGGCAGGACGCGCTTGGTGTCGGGGTGGTCGGCGGCGCCGAAGCGCAGCGGGTCCACGACCGCGACCGGGCGCGCGCCCATCGCGATGATGTCGCGCACGATGCCGCCGACGCCGGTGGCCGCGCCCTGGTAGGGCTCGACGTACGAGGGGTGGTTGTGCGACTCGACCTTGAAGGTGACGGCGTAGCCCTGGCCGACGTCCACGACGCCGGCGTTCTCGCCGATGCCGACCAGCAGGGCGTCGGACTGCGGGGCCTTCTCGCCGAACTGGCGCAGATGGACCTTGGAGGACTTGTACGAGCAGTGCTCGGACCACATGACGGAGTACATGGCGAGCTCGGCGCCGGTGGGCCGGCGGCCGAGGATCTCCACCACCCGCTCGTACTCGTCCTTCTTCAGGCCGAGTTCGGCCCAGGGCAGCTCGACGTCGGGGGTCGCGGCCGCGTGCTCGACCGTGTCCAGAGGCGTCCGGCTCATGCGGTGACCAGCTTCTTGAGGATCGAGGTGAAGAAGGGGAGGCCGTCGGTGCGGCCGGAGCCGACGAGGGGCTCGACGGCGTGCTCGGGGTGCGGCATGAGGCCCACGACGTTGCCGGCCTCGTTGGTGATGCCGGCGATGTCGTTGAGCGAGCCGTTGGGGTTGCCGTATCCGTCGGCGGCGTCGCCGTCGACCAGGTAGCGGAAGGCGACGCGGCCCTCCGCCTCCAGCTCGTCCAGCGTGTACCGGTCGGCCACGTAGCGGCCGTCCATGTTCTTCAGCGGGACGCGGATCTCCTGGCCCTCGCTGTAGTCGCCGGTCCAGGCCGTCCGCGCGTTCTCCACGCGCAGCCTCTGGTCGCGGCAGACGAAGTGCAGGTGGTCGTTGCCCAGCATGCCGCCCGGGAGGAGGTGGGCCTCGGTGAGGATCTGGAAGCCGTTGCAGATACCGAGGACCGGGAGTCCGGCCTTCGCCTGCGCGATGACGGACTCCATCACCGGCGAGAACCGGGAGATGGCACCGGCCCGCAGATAGTCGCCGTAGGAAAAACCGCCCGGCAGCACCACGGCGTCGACCTGCTTGAGGTCCTTGTCCTTGTGCCACAGCGCGACCGGTTCGGCCCCGGCGAGGCGGATCGCGCGCCGGGTGTCCTGGTCGTCGAGGCTTCCCGGGAAAGTGACGACGCCAATACGAGCGGTCACTTGGCGGCCTCCGCGACTTCCTCCACCTTGACGGTGAAGTCCTCGATCACGGTGTTGGCGAGGAAGGATTCCGCAAGATCATGGATGCGGGCGAGCGCGGCCTCGTCGACCGGCCCGTCAACTTCCAGTTCGAATCGCTTTCCCTGACGTACGTCCGAGACGCCGTCGAAACCCAGTCGCGGCAGTGCGCGCTGCACCGCCTGGCCCTGGGGGTCGAGGATCTCCGGCTTGAGCATGACGTCGACTACGACGCGTGCCACGTGCACTCCCGGTGGTGTGGTGCTGAGCAGGTTCCTGAAGGTGGTTTCAGACTACCCGCACAAAATTTCTACGCGCGTCGACTTGGAGGAACCTACGTGACGCCGCTCACGGCACGGCGCCGGGGCGGTCCGGTACGAAAAGTTCAGGAAAAGATCTGCGATCGACACCCGGCATCTATTGCGCCCACCCCTCTCCGCCCACCACGCTGCCCTCGAAGCCACTTCCGCTCCCTCTTGATTTCTGACACGCGGAAGGATTTAGTCGAGCTTCACATTGCATTGTCGGGCACGGTACAAATGAATTTGTCAGCGTGCCGTACGAAGGGACCGATATTCGTGGCGCAGAAGGTCGTGGTCACTCTCTTTGACGACATCGACGGCTCGGAAGCGGCGGAAACGATCGCCTTCGGACTCGACGGCAAGTCGTACGAGATCGACCTGAACGAAGCCAATGCCGGGAAACTGCGCAAGGCGCTCGCGCCCTACGTGGACGCCGGCCGCAAGCGGGCGAGGTCCGGCAAGGCGTACAGGCAGACCGAGGTCGCCCCGGACCCGTCGGCCGTCCGGGCCTGGGCCCAGGCCAACAAGATGGAGGTGCCGGCCCGCGGCCGCATCCCCAAGAGGGTCTACGAGGCGTTCGCCTCGGCGCGGTGAGAGCTCGGGGGACCGCCCTCAGGGCCCGTCAGCGGGTCCCGGGGGCGGCCGGCCCGAGCCGGACGGCGCAAGCCGGTGCGACAACCGACTTGCGCTACCCCCCTGCTGATCAGCTAATGTCTGGAGCACGCCGCCGGGCAGGGCAGAAAAAACCCAGCTCGCCGAGCATGCGGGTGTAGTTCAGTAGTAGAACATCCCCCTTCCAGGGGGAAGGCGCAGTGTGCAATTCCTGTCACCCGCTCTGCACCGTCGTACGGACCACCGTTGTGGATCAGGTACGCTGGTGCTCGCACCGATCGGTGAAGGCCGGTCGGGGGCAATGCGGACGTAGCTCAGTTGGTAGAGCGCAACCTTGCCAAGGTTGAGGTCGCGAGTTCGAGCCTCGTCGTCCGCTCGGGAATCAGACCCCGGTCTTCATCGACCGGGGTCTTTTCGTTGCCCCGGCGCCCGCCCTGACATTTGTCATGCCGAGTGATGACAGCGCGCACTGCTGCCGGGCTCCGGCCACGGGGACGCTGGTGTCATGGACATCAACGAACACGTGATCGAGGTCACCGACCTGCGACGTGTCTACGGGGGCGGGTTCGAGGCGGTGCGCGGCATCTCCTTCTCCGTCGGCCGCGGCGAGGTCTTCGCCCTGCTCGGCACCAACGGCGCGGGCAAGACGTCGACGGTCGAGCTGCTGGAGGGCCTCGCCCCGCCCGCCGGGGGACGGGTGCGGGTGCTCGGCCACGACCCCCACACCGAGCGGGCCGTCGTACGGCCCCGGACCGGGGTGATGCTCCAGGAGGGCGGCTTCCCCTCCGAGCTCACCGTCGCGGAGACCGCCCGGATGTGGGCGGGCTGCATCAGCGGGGCCCGGCCCGAGGGCGAGGTGCTGGAGCGGGTCGGACTGGCCCGCAAGTCCGGCGTCCGGGTGAAGCAGCTCTCCGGCGGTGAGCGGCGCCGGCTGGACCTGGCGCTCGCCCTGCTCGGCGACCCCGAGGTGCTCTTCCTCGACGAGCCGACGACCGGACTGGACGCCGAAGGACGCCAGGGCACCTGGGCGTTGGTGCGGGCGCTGCGCGACTCGGGAACGACGGTCCTGCTGACCACGCACTACCTGGAGGAGGCCGAGGGCCTCGCCGACCGCCTCGCCATCATGCACCGGGGGCGGATCGCCGCCTCCGGCACCCCGGCGCAGGTGACCGCCGCCCAGCCCTCGCGGATCTCCTTCCAGCTGCCCGACGGCTACTTCCTCGGCGACCTGCCGCCCCTCGCCGAACTCGGCGTCAGCGGCCACGAGCTCGACGGGCGGGTCGTACGGCTGCGCACCCAGCAGCTCCAGCCCGCGGCCACCCGGCTGCTGGTGTGGGCCGAGCGGGCCGGGGTGGAGCTGCGCGGCCTCGATGTGCGCTCGGCGTCGCTGGAGGAGGCGTTCCTCGCGATCGCCCGGGAAGCGTCCGCGTCCAAGGAAGAGGAGTTCGCCGTATGAGCACCGCCGTCACCACCCCCGTGGGGCGCATGACGTCCCTCGCCCGCGCCGAACTGACGCTGCTCGGCCGCAGCAAGGGCACCCTGTTCACCGCGCTGCTCGTGCCGCTCGTCCTGCCCTTCAGCGTGCGGGCCGGGGTGAAGCAGATGGACCTGGCGGGGACCGGCCTCAGCGTCGGCACGATCGTCGTACCGGCCGCGATCGGGTTCTCCCTGCTGTTCGCCGTGTACGCCGGGCTCGTCGGCGTGTTCACCGCCCGGCGCGAGGAACTCGTCCTGAAGCGGCTGCGCACCGGCGAACTGCGGGACGCCGAGATCCTCGGCGGTTCGGCGCTGCCCGTGGTCGCCACCGGCCTCGCCCAGTCCGTGATCCTCGCCGTCGGCTGCACCCTGCTCCTCGGTCTGGCCGCGCCGCCCGCCCTGTACCTCGCCCTGCTGGGCCTGCTGCTGGGCCTCGTGATGTGCGCGGTGCTCGCCGCGGTCACCTCCGCCTTCACCCGCAGCATGGAGAGCGCGCAAGTCACCACCCTGCCCCTGATGCTGGTCTCGATGATCGGCTCGGGCATGTTCGTCCCGCTGGAGGTACTGCCCGACCGGCTGGCCGCGATCTGCGAACGGCTGCCGCTGACCCCGGTGATCACGCTGCTGCGCGGCGGCTGGACCGGCGACCTGTCGGTGTCCGACGCCTTCGGACCGCTGGTCACGGCGCTGGCCTGGATCGTCGTCGGCGTGTTTGCTGTACAGCGACGGTTCCGCTGGGAACCGCGACGCTGACCAGGGGAGAGCCGAGACATGCGCGGACCCGGCACATGGTGGCGGGGCAAGAGCACCCCGGCGAAGGTCGAGACGTACACCAGGTTCTCGTTCCACTTCATGGCGGTGGTCGAGGTCACGGTGGGCGCGGTCCCGGCCCTCGGCGACAGGAGCGGCTCACCCACCGTCTGGCTGATGCTGCTGGTGTGCCTGCACGCCGCAGCCTGCGCGCTGACCGTGTCCCGGTCGGTGGACTGGGTGCTCGGCCGGCGGGCGCAGCCGGTACGGCAGCTGTGGGCGCTCGGCGCCGCCACCGCGACGGTCGCCGCCCTGGCCCTCGCGATCTCCGAGTACGGCCCCGGCGACGACGGGCTCGACTCCGGGGCCGGCAGCGTCTTCAGCGTCGTACTGATCTTCGGGGTCGGGATCATGGCGCTCGGCCTGGACGGCACGCGTCAGGTGTACGTCGTCGTCGCCTCCTTCTCGGCGGGCGCGGGCCTGCTGGTGCTCCCCGTGGGTGTGCCGGTGCTCGGGGCGCTGATGGTCGCGCTGGTGGTGCTGCTCGGCACCACCTTCCTCGCGGTCACCGCGCTGTTCTCGGTCTGGATGCTGCGGGCCGTGTACGAACTCGACCAGGCCCGCGAGACCCGCGCCCGGCTCGCGGTGGCGGAGGAGCGGCTGCGCTTCGGCCGGGATCTGCACGACGTGATGGGACGCAACCTCGCCGTCATCGCCCTCAAGAGCGAGCTGGCCGTGCAGCTGGCCCGGCGCGGGCGGGACGCGGCGGTGGAGCAGATGATCGAGGTCCAGCGCATCGCGCGGGAGTCCCAGCGCGAGGTGCGCGATGTCGTACGGGGATACCGGGAGGCCGACCTGGAGGTCGAACTCGCCGGTGCGCAGGGCGTCCTGCGGGCGGCCGGGATCGCCTGCGAGGTGACGGGCGTGGCCGGCGGGCTGCCCGGTGAGGCGCAGTCGGCGCTGGCCTGGGTGGTGCGCGAGGCGGCCACGAACGTGTTGCGGCACGGGGACGCCCGGCGGTGTGTGGTGGGAGTTCGGGTGACGGAGGGGCGTGCGGTGCTGACGGTGGAGAACGACGGGGCCGACGGAGCCTCCGACGGGGGTGGCGGCTCCGGGCTCGCCGGGCTGCGGGAGCGGCTGGCCGCCGTGGAGGGGACGCTGACGGCCGGGCCCGTCGGCGACGGCCTGTTCCGGCTGGTGGCCGAGGTCCCGCTGGCGCGGACCGGGGCACGGGAGGTCACCGTATGACCGCGGTGGTGCGGCTGCTGCTCGCCGACGACGAGCATCTGATCCGGGGCGCGCTCGCCACGCTGCTGTCCCTGGAGGACGACCTCGTGATCGTCGCGGAGGCGGCCAGCGGGCCCGAGGCGCTGGCGATGGCGCGGGCCCACGCACCCGATGTCGCGGTCCTCGATCTCCAGATGCCGGGGGCGGACGGTGTGAAGGTCGCCACATCCCTGCGGGCCGAACTGCCCCGCTGCAAGGTGCTGATCGTGACCAGTCACGGACGGCCGGGGCATCTGAAACGGGCGCTTGAGGCGGGTGTGCGCGGTTTCGTGCCGAAGACCGTCAGCGCGCAGCGGCTCGCCGAGATCATCCGCACCGTGCACGCCGGGAACCGTTACGTCGACCCCGAGTTGGCCGCCGACGCGATCGCCGCCGGGGACTCGCCGCTGACCGCGCGCGAGGCCGAGGTGCTGGAACTGGCCGCCGACGGGGCGCCCGTCGCGGAGATCGCGGAGCGGGCCGCGCTGTCCCAGGGGACCGTGCGGAACTATCTGTCGTCCGCCGTCTCCAAACTCGGTGCGGACAACCGCCATGCCGCGGTGCGGCTCGCGCGGGAGCGGGGTTGGGTATAGTTGCTCCCGCGCCACGGCGCATGCGGACGTAGCTCAGTTGGTAGAGCGCAACCTTGCCAAGGTTGAGGTCGCGAGTTCGAACCTCGTCGTCCGCTCGGGAATCAGACCCCGGTCTTCATCGACCGGGGTCTTTTCGTTGCCTCAGCTCCAGCGGGTGCCGGTCAGCCGCTCGTACGCCTCCACGTACTTGGCCCGGGTCGCGTCCACGACCTCGGTCGGCAGCGGCGGCGGGGGCTGCTCGCTCGCGCGGTCCCAGCCGGACTCCGGCGAGGTCAGCCAGTCACGGACGAACTGCTTGTCGTACGACGGCTGCGGGCGGCCCGGCTGCCACCGGTCGGCCGGCCAGAAGCGCGAGGAGTCCGGGGTGAGCACCTCGTCGGCGATGACCAGGGTGTCCCCGTCGAAGCCGAACTCGAACTTGGTGTCCGCGAGGATGATGCCGCGCTCACGGGCGATGTCGCGGCCGCGGGCGTAGACGGCGAGGGTCGCCTGCCGCAGCCGCGCCGCGGTGTCGGCGCCGACCTGGCGGGCGACCTCCTCGTAGGAGACGTTCTCGTCGTGCTCGCCGACCGCGGCCTTGGTGGCCGGGGTGAAGATCGGGGCGGGCAGTTCGGAGCCGTCGACGAGGCCCTCGGGGAGGGCGAGGCCGCAGACGGTGCGGGACTGCTCGTACTCGGCGAGGCCGGAGCCGGTGAGATAGCCGCGGGCCACCGCCTCGACGGGGACCATGTCCAGCGCCTTGCAGACCAGGGTGCGGCCTCGCCAGTCGGCGGGGGCGCCCGCGGGCGGCTCGGTGCTCAGCACGTGGTGGGGGACCAGGTCGTGGAACCGGTCGAACCACCACAGGGAGAGCTGGGTGAGGATGCGGCCCTTGTCGGGGATCTCCGTGGGCAGCACCCAGTCGTAGGCGGACATGCGGTCGCTGGCGACCATCACGAGGTCGCCGTCCTCGTTGCGGTACAGCTCGCGCACCTTTCCGGTGTGCAGGTGCACCAAGCCCGGAACCTGGAGCGGCTCGGGCTTTTCTACGAATCCGGACACGGTTCCTCCCCGTGGTTCTGTCCTATGGCCCGATTCTCCCGTATGCCGGAGACCGGTCGAGGCGGGGGGTGCGGTGGCGGAGGCCGGGTCGTGCGCGGGGGGTGGTGGTGTGAGGGCCGGTTGTGCGCGGGGGTGGTGGCGTGCGTGCCGGGTTGTGCGACCGGGGGCCGTGGCGTGAGAGCCGGGTTGTGCGCAGGGGAGCAGGTCAACAGACTGCCCGACGCGCCGGAAGCTTACGGGGCCATGATCACGGTGGCGTGCGGGCCGGGTTCAGTCGCGTTTGCAGATACGGTCCAGCAGATTGGCGGTGGCGCGCTGGACGCGCGGGTCCACATGGCCTGGGCGGTCCAGCGCCGGGGACCACGCGAAGGTTCCGGACGCGAAGACCAGGGCGCCCGAGGGGGCGCGGTACAGGGAGGTCTCCTGGTGGCGCCGGACGCCCTCGCGGTCGGTGTACGGGGAGTGCGCGAGCAGGACGCGCTCCTCGTGGTCGGGCAGCGGGGTGCGCGGGAAGTAGCGGTCGGCCTCGCCCGCGACCAGGCCCTCGATCTCGTCGCCGTCCTGGGCGCCGGTGGCCTCCCACAGCCAGTGGCCGGCGTTGCGGACGATCAGCGGGTGCGGCTCGGGGACCTGGCCCGCGTACTGGATGCCGATCACCTCCTGCTCGGGGCGGTCGATCTCCCGCCAGAGCACGGACCTCCCGGGCCCCCTGCGCTTGCGGCAGGTCAGCAGGCGGTCCGGGACCCCGGACGGCGAGGGCGCCAACTCCACCTGCCAGTACATGGAGTTGGCGGAGAGGAAGACCAGGGACGTGCCGTTCTCCCGGGCCACCTCGACCGTACGGCGCATACCGGCCGACCAGTACTCGTCGTGGCCGGGGAAGACCAGGCCGCGGTAGCGGGAGGGGTCCACGTGGCCGCCGTGCAGGTCGCTGGCGTCGGCGTAGGCGATGTCGTAGCCGTAGCGCTCGGCCCAGCGGATGAAGTCGTAGGCGTGGCCGACGTGCAGGGGCAGCCCCGCGCCCGCGTAGGGGCGGTCGAAGGAGATGGTGGTGGCGGCGTCGGCCTCGCCGAGCAGCCGGCCCTCCTCGTCCCACGCGTGATAGAGGCTCGCCCCGGTGCGGCCGTCCTCCGGATAGAGGTTGTACGCCTGCCAGGTCACGTCCGGCAGCAGGAGGAGCAGGTCCGCGGGGTGCTTGTCGCGGACGGTGAAGGGGACGTGGGAGCGGTAGCCGTCGACGGTGGTGAGGACGGCGACGTACGCGCCGATGCTCCAGAAGCTCGGGACCTGCAACCGCCAGGACAGCCACCAGTGATGGCACGACACCGTGCGGTCGGCGGTGAGCGGGGCGGGCTGGACGATGCCGGAGAGCCGGGGGCTGGTCGTGATCTTGGCCGCGCCGTCACCGCCGTAGTGGCCGATGCGGTAGATGTCCACGGCGAACTCCTGGGGCGGGTCGACCGTGATGTGGAAGTCGACCGCCTCGCCGGGAGCGACCGCGCCGGTGGAGGTGAACCCCTTGATCTGCCGGCGGACGTCGTCGGCCGAGCGGGGGCCGGAGGTGCGGGGCGCCGGGACGGCGGGAGCGCCCGTGGCCGCGGGGTGGGCCTGGCCGTCGACGTACCAGGGGACCACCTGGCCGGTGTCGTCGAAGTACGTCACGTTGCCGCGCAGCCAGGGGACCGGGCCCTGGCCGAAGGGGTCCGTCACCGCGTGCGCCAGCGCTCCCGACTCCCATCGGCGGATCTGCTCCGAGCCCATGGCCAATACCCCTCCCTGGTCCCCCGTGGTGGCGCGTCGAGCGTTCTGGGTGGTGCTGTCGCGCGGTGCGGCCGGCGTGGTCCGGCGTGGTGTGGCGGGATGCGACGTGGTGCGTTGCGGTGCGACGTGGTGTGGGGTGGTGCGTTGCGGTGCGGTCGGTCCGTGCGCGCGCTCTCGGGCTGCGGCTCGGACCCGGGTGCGGTCGCGGGTGCCGTTGCCGGGTGGCGTAAGCCCTTGCCATATGCACTTCCGGTCCCAGCACATCACATTACGCACGCGCCCTGTCACTATTCGTTGCGAATTGGCCGAAAGTGGAGCCTTGGGCTCCGGATCGACCCGGCGGGCCCGGGACGTCACACCAGGCGTACCGGCTTCTCCGGGCGTATGCCCGACTCCAGCAGCCACGCGCGCAGCGGTGCCGGATCGCCCTCCTCGATCAGGCTGAGGACCCGGGGGGCCAGGTCCGCCGCCCGTTCGCCGTTGATGAGGAGTGTGGGGCCGTCGAGCCAGTCCAGTCCCGGGGAAGCGCCCGCGGTGTCCATGGCCGCGCAGCAGACCATCGCGGTCACGTGGTCGGTCAGCACCTCGCGGGAGGTGCGCGGCGGCTGGAGCGGGAAGAGCGGGAGGGCTCCGGTGTCCAGGAGGCTCGCGGCGCCCTGAGCGGGCACCGGCTGCTCGGCGGGCTTCGCGGCTTCCTCGCGGGCCAGCTCGGCGGTCAGGCCGGCCGCGAGCGCGGAGCTCCGCTCGGTCTCCGGGTCTTCGCCGGGGTCGAGGTCGGGTTCGGGGTTCTCGGCGGGTTCGGGGTCTCCGGCGGGTTCGGGGTTCTCGGCGGGTTCGGGCTCCTCGGCGGGGGCCGGGGGGTTGGCGGAGGGGGCCTGGGCGTCCAGGGGTTCCGGGGCAGCATCAGCGGGACCCTGCGCGGCGTCGGTGGGGTCTTGCGCGGCATCGGTGGGTTCCGGGGTGCCGCGGGGTGCCGGGTCGGCGGCGTGGGCCCGGTGGGCCGGTGGTTCGACGCGCGGGTCGTCGGGGGCCGGTTCGGGCGCGGGCCCGGTGATCGGTTCCGGCGAGGCGTGGCGGGCGGGGACCGCGGTGACCTCGGAGGTGGTGGCCTCGGAGGTGGTGGCCTCGGAGGTGGTGGGCAACGGCTGGCCGGGGGCTTCGCGGGTGACGGGCGACAGGCGGTCGGCGGCCTCGTGGGCGGCGGGCGCCGGGGCAGGGGCGACCGGGGCAGGGGCGACCGGGGCAGGGGCGACCGGGGCGGTGGCGACCGGGGCGGTGGCCAGGTGGTCCAGGACGCGGGACAGCGTCGGACCGTCGGTCTCCGGGCGGGCGTCCTGTGTACCGCGGCGGACGCCCAGGCGGTCGAGGACACGGTGCAGGCGGGCGGCGTCGGTGCGCCAGGTGCGGTCGACGACCTCCTCCGGATACTCCAGCCAGTCCACCGGGGACCAGTCCGGGCCGGGCTCGGCGGGACCGCCGTGGAAGAGGCGGGCGGCCAGCAGCGAGGTGGCCTCGTCGATCACGCCGGGCTCCTCCAGCAGGTCGCACGCGGGCCGCTCGCCGAGCCGGGAGGCGAAGCCCTCCGCCGCCAGCCGGTCCCTGCGGGACAGCTCGGTCAGCGCCGCGACGACGCCCGCGTCCAGGCGGGACGGCCAGCGGCCCATCCGCCAGGCCGGCAGCGCGACGCGGGTGAGGAGCCGGTCCCAGCCCGCGTAAGCCAGCCCGACCTGCTCCTGGGCGACGATCCGCAGTCCGTAGTCCACAGCCTGTGCACGCTCGGCGGCCGCGGCGGCCACGCCCCGCTCCATCTCGGCGGCGTGCTCGCGGCAAGCGCGCAGCAGCAGGCGGGCGACCTGGCCGATGCCCGCGCACACCAGTCGCGATCCCGGGCAGCGGCCCCGGGTCGAGCCGACGGCCACGGCCGCGTCCAGCCCCCGGACGAAGCGCCGGGCCTGGGCTATGTCCGGGTGCGCGGAGGGGCCCGTACCGGCGACGACCGGGGCGAGGACCGCGCGCAGCTCGCCGACGCGCATCCACCACAGGAACGGTGAGCCGATGACGAGGACGGGGGCGGCGGGCGTACGGCGTGCGGCGCCGCGGTGGCCTCCGCCGCGCAGGCCGTTGAGCCCGTCGTCCTCGTGGTCCTCGGCCGGGGGCGGCGGGCCGTGCGCCGGATGCGTACGGTCCTCCAGCCAGCTGTCGCAGTCGGGGGTCAGCGCTATCGCGGAGGGCGCGGGGACGCCGAGGCGGTCGGCGAGGTCGCGCACCAGCCGGTACAGATCGGGAGCCTGCTCCTCGCCGATCGGAACGGTGGGGGTCACCGCCGGGCGGGACCGGGCGACGACCAGGGCCACGACGGCGGCGGCCAGCAGGACGAGGACGGCGAACGGGACGACGGCCCAGCGGACGGCATGCCACCCGGGACCGGTCATCCGGCCCGTGGAGGGACCGGCGAGCAGGATCACCGCGAACGCCGCGGGCAGCAGCGCGACGGCCAGCGCGCGGCTGCGGACGCGCAGCACCGCGAGAGCGCGGGCGCGCGCGGCCCGCGCACCCATCTCCACACCCGTACCGGTCACGACCGGACCTCACCCCCTCCGCGCTGCCCTGGCTGTCCGGACTGTCCTGGCTTTGCTCACTCCCCCACTGTGGCACCCGCCACTGACATCGCAATGCCGGTGGGCCAAGTGCCGGAACGCTTGCGCCGCACCCTAGTTGGGGGTTCGGCGCACGTCAGCCGGATGGGGCATCGGTCACTCGATGGAATGGCTTTGGGGAAAGGTGGATGACGGAAAGCGAGGAACAGGCCCCTGGTCACGGGCATGGGCGCGCGTCCCGTCGCGGGTCCCGTCCGGACATGGCGCGGGCCCCGGATCCTGGGAGGGATCCGGGGCCCGGGAGGTTCGCCGCAGGGGGCCGAACGGCCGGAATCAGGCGTCGGCCGCCGCCTTCGCCGCGATGTCGGTGCGGTGCTGGGAGCCGTCCAGTCCGATGCGGCCGACGGCCCGGTACGCCCGGTCGCGCGCCACCGTCAGGTCCCGGCCGGTCGCCGTGACGGACAGGACCCGGCCTCCGGCGCTCACGACCGCGCCGCCGTCGGACCGGGTGCCGGCGTGCAGGACGTAGGCGTGCGGGGCGTCCTCGGCGGCGACCTCCGCGAGGCCGGTGATCGGGTCGCCGGTGCGCGGGGTGCCGGGGTAGTTGTGGGAGGCGACGACCACGGTGACCGCGGCGTCGTCGCTCCAGCGCAGCGGCTCCAGATCGGCGAGGTCGCCCTTGGCGGCGGCGAGCAGGACACCGGCCAGCGGGGTCCTGAGGCGGGCCAGGACGACCTGGGTCTCCGGGTCGCCGAAGCGGGCGTTGAACTCGATGACGCGGATGCCGCGCGAGGTGATCGCGAGACCGGCGTAGAGCAGTCCGGAGAACGGGGTGCCGCGGCGGCGCATCTCGTCGACGGTCGGCTGGAGGACCGTCTCCAGGACCTCCTCGACCAGCTTCGGATCGGCCCACGGCAGCGGGGAGTACGCGCCCATGCCGCCGGTGTTCGGGCCCTCGTCCCCGTCGAGCGCCCGCTTGAAGTCCTGGGCGGGCTGGAGCGGGAGGACGGTCTCGCCGTCGGTGACGGCGAAGAGGGAGACCTCGGGACCGTCGAGGAACTCCTCGATCACGACGCGCTCGCAGGAGTTGGCGTGCGCCCTGGCCGCGTCGAGGTCGGCGGTCACGACGACGCCCTTGCCGGCCGCGAGACCGTCGTCCTTGACCACGTACGGGGCACCGAAGGCGTCGAGGGCCTCGTCGACCTCGGCGGGCGTGGTGCAGACGTAGGAGCGGGCCGTCGGGACGCCGGCCGAGGCCATCACGTCCTTCGCGAACGCCTTGGAGCCCTCGATCCGCGCGGCCTGTCCGGAGGGGCCGAAGACCGGGACGCCCGCCTCGCGCACGGCGTCGGAGACCCCGGCGACCAGGGGCGCCTCGGGGCCCACGACCACCAGGTCGGCGCCGAGCCGTCCGGCCAGCGCGGACACCGCGGCGCCGTCCAGGGCGTCCACCTGGTGCAGTTCGGCGACCTCGGCGATACCGGCGTTGCCGGGAGCGCAGTGCAGCGCGGTGACGTCGGGGTCGAGGGACAGGGAGCGGCACAGGGCGTGTTCGCGGGCGCCGCCGCCGATGACGAGGACCTTCACGGGGGTCAGCCTAACGGGATTCTCGTACGGGGCTCTTGTACGGGGTGCCGAGGGGCCGGGTCCCGGCGAACCGTACGTTCCTCCAAGACCGCGGCCTCGTCCCTCCTTGCGCTTTCCCTGGTCCCCCTGCCGGCCTGTTCTGGGCGCTACTCGTTCACGATCTCCTCGACCACCGTCGCCCCGAGCTCTCTCACGATCAGCTCGCGGCCGGACAGCGCCGACTCGTTGAGGTCGGGGTCGTCGTCCTCCGGGATGTCGTCCTCCGGGGAGACGGGGGGCGGCGGT
>NZ_AGBF01000017.1 GCF_000225525.1 Streptomyces zinciresistens K42
GTGTCGTACGTCCCGTCATGCTACGGCCCGCGGATCGGCGGCACCGCCCCGGCCTACGATGATCCCGAGCCACCGATCAGCCGATCACCCGCGTCCCGCCGCCGCACACCCGGCCGGGAACGCCGTTCCCGGGGAGGAACCTTGACCGACCGTCTCGTCGACGCCCGCGTCCCGCGCGATCTGCACGCCTTCATCGCGGGCCTGCCCAAGGCCGAACTGCACGTCCACCACGTGGGCTCCGCCTCCCCCCGGATCGTCGCCGAGCTCGCGGCCCGCCACCCCGACTCGCGGGTCCCCACCGACCCCGAGGCGCTGGCGGACTACTTCACGTTCACGGACTTCGCCCACTTCATCGAGGTGTACCTGTCCGTCGTGGACCTGATCCGCACCCCGGAGGACGTCCGGCTGCTGACCTACGAGGTGGCCCGCGACCTGGCCCGCCAGCAGGTGCGCTACGCCGAGCTCACCATCACCCCGTTCTCCTCGACCCGCCGCGGCATCGACGAGCGTGCGTTCATGGACGCGATCGAGGACGCCCGCAAGGCGGCCGAGGCCGAGTTCGGCACGGTGCTGCGCTGGTGCTTCGACATCCCGGGCGAGGCCGGGCCGCAGGCCGCCGAGGAGACCGCGCGGCTCGCCACCGACGACCGGGTGCGCCCGGAGGGCCTGATCTCCTTCGGGCTCGGCGGACCGGAGATCGGGGTGCCGAGGCCGCAGTTCAAGCCGTACTTCGACCGGGCGATCGCGGCCGGTCTGCACTCCGTGCCGCACGCCGGTGAGACGACCGGCCCGGAGACGGTGTGGGACGCGCTCACCCATCTGCGCGCCGAGCGCATCGGCCACGGCACGAGCGCCGCGCGGGACCCGAAGCTGCTGGCGCACCTCGCCGAGCACCGGATCGCGCTGGAGGTCTGCCCGACGTCCAACATCGCCACCCGGGCGGTCCGCGCCATCGAGGAGCACCCGATCAGGGAGTTCGCGAAGGCGGGTGTCCTCGTCACCGTCAACTCCGACGACCCGCCGATGTTCGGCACCGACCTGAACAACGAGTACGCGGTCGCCGCCCGCCTCCTCGACCTCGACGAGCGGGGGCTGGCGGACCTCGCCCGTGCCGCCGTCGCGGCGTCGTTCCTCGACCCGGCGGGCAAGGCCCGCATCACCGCCGAGATCGACGCCCACACCGCCGCCTGGCTCGCGCCCTGAACCCCGGCACCCCTCCCCCCACCAGGAAGCACCAGGAAGTGCGCATGCAGAACGTGACCGTCGTCGGCCACCGCGGCGACCCCTACCGCGTCCGCGAGAACACGCTCGCCTCCCTGCGCTCCGCGCGCGCCCTCGGCGTGGACGCCGTGGAGATCGACGTACGCCTGAGCGCGGACGGCGTTCCCGTGGTGCTGCACGACGCGACGCTGAAGCGGCTGTGGGAGCACGACCGTCCGCTGGCCGCGCTGTCGGCCGCCGAGGTGCGCGGGCTGACGGCGGGCGGGGTCCCGACCCTGGCGGAGGCGCTGGACGCGGGCGAGGGGAGCCGGCTGATGCTCGACCTGCCGGGCGCGCCGGATGTGCGGGCCGCCCGGCGGATCGTGGACGTGGTGCGCGCGTGCGGCGCCGAGGACCGCGTGTACTACTGCGCGGGCGCCTCCGCCATGCTCGCGGTCCGGGCGGCCGATCCGGCCGCCGAGATCGCCCTGACCTGGACGACGCTGGCACCGCCGCGCCCCGGCCTGCTGGCGGCCGTGCGCCCCCGCTGGCTGAACTACCGCTTCCCCCTGGTCGACCGCGCGCTGGCCGAGCGGGTCCACCGGGCGGGGCTGCTGCTGTCCGTCTGGACGCCGGACACCCGCCGCTCCCTGCGCCGCCTGCTGGACGCGGGCGTCGACTCCATCACGACCAACCGCCCGGACGTCCTGCTCTCCCTGAGGTCCGCCCAGGGGTGATCCCCCACGGTCGTCCACTCGGTCGACTCCACCGACGCGAAGGGGGACGGTGCGGCCGTCGTCCGGCGCTTCGCCTTCCCGGCGTTCAACCGCTGACAGTCGTTGAACGCGTTCAGGAGCTCCTCCGCGGGCGGGGTTTGACCCGGGCCGTGGCCGCGCAGCCGTGTACGGAGCGGACCTACGATGTCCACGGGTGAACGGGAGGCAGCATGGCCGTCGACGTGAGCGGGCGCGGCTATCTCAAGCAGCGGTGGGCGGCGCGCGCGGCGCTGCTCGCCGCGGCGCTCGCACTGCTCGTTCCGCTGTTCTACGGCGGTCTCGGCGGTCTGCTGCTGCTCGTCGCCGCGGCCGCGGGCCTCGCCGTCAGCGCCGTCGCCGTGTGGTGGACGCTGACGCTGCGCGGCCCGCTGCGGTGGATCGCGGCCCTGGTGGCCGTGACGGTGCCGGCCGCGCTGGTCGCCCTGTTCGCGGCCACCCTGCTGTGGTCGCTGCTGGCGTCGGTGGCCCTGTGGGCCGTCGCGGTCTGGAGCGGCCGGTACGCCCTGGGCGCCACCGGCAGCTCACGGGTGCGGGTGATGCGCGAGCGCAGGACGCCGCCGCCGCGACGGCCCTACCTGATCATGAACCCGCGCTCCGGTGACGGAAAGGTCGTCCGCTTCGGGCTCAGGGAGAAGGCCGAGCGGCTCGGCGCCCGGGTCGAACTGCTCGACCCCGAGCGGCACCAGGACGTCACCGCGCTCGCCCGCCAGGCCGTGGCGGACGGCGCGGACCTGCTCGGCGTCGCGGGCGGGGACGGCACCCAGGCGCTGGTCGCGGCCGTCGCCGCCGAACACGGACTGCCGTTCCTGGTGATCAGCGCCGGCACCCGCAACCACTTCGCCATGGACCTCGGCCTGGACCGCGAGGACCCCGCCACCTGCCTCGACGCCCTCACCGACGGTGTGGAACTGCGCGTGGACCTCGGGTTCGCGGGCGAGCGCCCCTTCGTGAACAACGCGTCCTTCGGGGCGTACGCCGCCATCGTGCAGAGCCCCGGCTACCGCGAGGCCAAGATCGGCACCAGCCTGGAGCTGCTGCCCGACCTGCTGCTCGGCCAGCAGGGCCCGCAGCTGACCGCACGCGTGGCGGGGACGACGCTGGAGTGCCCCCAGGCAGTGCTGGTCAGCAACAACGTCTACCGCGTGGCCGACCCCTTCGGCCTCGGCTACCGCGAGCGCCTGGACGCCGCCGCCCTGGGCGTCCTCAGCATCCGCGTCGACAACGCGGCCCAGGCCGCGGCCCTGCTGCTCGCCCCGCACCCCCACGGCCTCACGATCCTCACCGCGCCCGAGGTGGTCGTGGAGGCCGACCGCCCGGAGATCGAGGCCGGGATCGACGGCGAGGCGCTCCTCCTGCCCACGCCGGTGCGCTGCCGTATCGCACCGGGCGCGCTGCGGGTGCGCGTCCCGCGCAGGCGTCCCGGCGTCCCCCGGCGCAAGGCCCGTCTGGACTGGCGCAGGCTGCGCAAGCTGGCGGCGACGGTGGGCCGCACCGCGGTGCGCCACCGCCACCGGCACCACGACCGCTGAGGCACCGGGTGCCCGGACCGGGGCGGGGCGGGGGCGCGCTACAGCCCGGCGATCGCGTTCCACCGCCGGGCGAACTCCACCCGCTCGGCGGAGGTGATGTCCCGGGCGATGGCCAGGCGCCGGCGCATCGCCGCGTCCGGGAAGATCAGCGGGTCCTCGGCGAGCGCGGCGGTCTCCTTGTCCCGGGAGCCGGCGAGCACGTCACGGGCGGCGGGTACCGGGCAGACGTAGTTCACCCAGGCGGCCAGCCGGGCGGCGACCTCGGGGTCGTAGTAGTGGTCGACGAGCCGCTCGGCGTTGGCCTTGTGGCGGGCGAGGTTCGGGACCATCAGGGACTCCGACCACAGCTCGGCGCCCTCCTCGGGGACGACGAAGCGGATGTCGGGGTCGTCCGCCTGGAGCTGGATGACGTCGCCGGAGTACGCCTGGCAGGCGAGGACGTCGCCGCTCGACAGGTCCTTGATGTAGTCGTTGCCGGTGAAGCGGCGGATCCGGCCCGCGCGGACCTGGCGCTCCACCTGGTCGCAGACGGTGTGGAAGTCGTCCGCGGTCCAGCGGGTGATGTCGACGCCGTTGCCCTGCATGAGCAGGGCGAACGCCTCGTCCAGCCCGGACAGCAGCGTCACCCGGCCCTTCAGGTCGCTCGCCCACAGATCGGAGACCCGCCGGATCTCCCGGCCCAGCCGGCGGCGGTTGTAGGCGATGCCGGTGATCCCGGACTGCCACGGCACGGTGTACGCGCGACCGGGGTCGAAGGCCGGTGATCGCAGCAGCGGGTCCAGGTACCTGGTGACGTTCGGCTGGCGCGAGCGGTCCATCCGCTGCACCCAGCCCAGGCGGACGAAGCGGGCGCACATCCAGTCGCTGATGACGATGAGATCGCGGCCCGTGCGCCGGCGGTTCATCAGGGCGGGGCTGATCTTGCCGAAGAACTCGTCGTTGTCGTTGATCTCCTCGATGTACTCGACGGAGATCCCGGTGCGCTTCTCGAACGCCTCCAGCGTCGGCCGCCGGGTGGTGTCCGCGTCGTCGGTGTCGATGTAGAGCGGCCAGTTCGCCCAGGTCAGGCGGCGCTCGGTGGCGGAGGCGTCGGGCGCGGCCCGGTCGGCGGGCGCCACGTAGGCCGGCCGTACCCCGCAGCCGGCGAGCCCGCCGAGCGCGGCGCCCGCATCGAGCGCGCGCAGCAGGGTCCGACGGGACGGCGGGGAGTTGAGCGGGGAGGGGGCCATGGCCGCAGCATGCCGCCGCGTCCGGCGCCGCGGCAATCGACGCCCTGTCGAGTGGAGCGCCATCGGCCGGACACGTTGTCGATCGGGAACGGCGCGGCCCCGGCGGGTACTTCACCCGACCGGGGCCGCGGCACGCCGCCGGGGCTGCTGCCCCGGCAGGCAGGGCCGCCCGTCAGGGAGCGGCGTCCGGTGCGTGCTCCCGGTGCGGCGAGAGGACGTGCCGGGCGTCGCGACGGGGCGAACGCCGCCTGCTGCGGCGCTACGCGTCCAGGGACGTCATGACGTGCTTGATGCGCGTGTAGTCGTCGAAGCCGTAGGCCGAGAGGTCCTTGCCGTAGCCGGACTTCTTGAAGCCGCCGTGCGGCATCTCCGCGACCAGCGGGATGTGCGTGTTGATCCAGACGCAGCCGAAGTCCAGGACCTTGGACATCCGCATCGCGCGGCTGTGGTCCTTGGTCCACACCGACGAGGCGAGGGCGTACTCGACGCCGTTGGCCCACTCGACGGCCTGCGCCTCGTCCGCGAAGGACTGCACGGTGATGACCGGGCCGAAGACCTCGTTCTGGATGATCTCGTCGTCCTGCTTCAGACCGGAGACCACGGTCGGGGCGTAGAAGTAGCCCCGGTCGCCGACCTGGTGGCCGCCGGCCTCGACCTTGGCGTGGGCGGGCAGCCGCTCGATGAACCCGGCGACCTGCTTGAGCTGGTTGGGGTTGTTGAGCGGGCCGAAGAGGACGTCCTCGTCGTCGGGCAGGCCGGTCTTGGTGTCGGCGGCGGCCTTCGCCAGCGCCCGGACGAACTCGTCGTGGATGGAGGCGTGGACGAGGACGCGCGTGGCGGCCGTGCAGTCCTGCCCGGCGTTGAAGAAGCCCGCGACGGAGATGTCCTCGACTGCCTTGGCGATGTCGGTGTCCTCGAAGACGACGACCGGCGCCTTGCCGCCCAGCTCCAGGTGGACCCGCTTGAGGTCCTTGGACGCGGACTCGGCGACGGACATGCCCGCGCGCACGGAACCGGTGATGGAGGCCATCGCAGGGACGGGGTGCTCGACCATGAGGCGGCCGGTGTCCCGGTCGCCGGTGATGACGTTGAAGACGCCCTGCGGCAGGATCGAGCCGACGATCTCGGCGATCAGCACGGTCGAGGCGGGGGTGGTGTCGGACGGCTTGAGGACGACCGTGTTGCCCGCGGCGAGGGCCGGCGCGAACTTCCACACGGCCATCATCATCGGGTAGTTCCACGGCGCGACCTGGGCGCAGACACCGATCGGCTCGCGGCGGACGATGGAGGTCAGGCCCTCCATGTACTCGCCGGCCGAGCGGCCCTCCAGCATGCGCGCCGCGCCCGCGAAGAAGCGGATCTGGTCGACCATCGGCGGGATCTCCTCGGACCGCGTCAGGCCGATCGGCTTGCCGGTGTTCTCCACCTCGGCGGCGATCAGCTCCTCGGCGCGCTCCTCGAAGGCGTCCGCGATCTTCAGCAGGGCCTTCTGGCGCTCGGAGGGGGTCGCGTCGCGCCAGGCGGGGAAGGCCCGTGCGGCGGCCTCCATCGCGGCGTCCACGTCCGCCTGTCCGGACAGCGGCGCGGTCGCGTACGCCTCGCCCGTCGCGGGGTTGACCACCTCGGTGGTCCGTCCGTCGGCGGCGTCCCGGAACCCACCGTCGATGTAGTTGCGCAGACGACGCAGCTCGGTGCTCACTGCCGGCCTCCTGTCAGGTGTCACTGCTGTTGGCTGTCAGTCCTGGTTGTCCAGTTGCTGAGACATCCACCCTAGTCGGCACCCCCACGTTTTCAACACCCCTGATCCCGCCAAGGCTGCGAAATCCGCAAGCATCGGTCACGTAAACAACGAATTTCATCGCTTCGACCTTGCGGAACTGTCGAGACGTCGTGCACAGTGACGTCGTGGCCAGTCGAAGCGCAGAGCACAGGGACTCCCGCGAGTCCAGGAACGGCGGTTCCCCGCCGGACGCCGTCTCCCTCGCGATCATCGAACAGCTCCAGGAGGACGGCCGCCGGCCGTACGCCGCGATCGGCAAGGCCGTCGGCCTGTCCGAGGCGGCCGTGCGCCAGCGCGTGCAGAAGCTGCTCGACCAGGGCGTCATGCAGATCGTCGCCGTCACGGACCCGCTCACCGTGGGCTTCCGCCGGCAGGCGATGGTCGGCGTGCACGTCGAGGGCGACGTGGAGTCCGTGGCCGACGCCCTCACCGCCATGTCCGAGTGCGAGTACGTGGTGATGACGGCCGGGTCCTTCGACCTGATGGTGGAGATCGTCTGCGAGGACGACGACCACCTCCTGGACGTCATCAACCGGCGCATCCGGGCCGTGCCCGGCGTGCGTTCGACGGAGAGCTTCGTCTACCTCAAGCTCAAGAAGCAGACCTACATGTGGGGCACCCGATAACCGTGAGGACCCGATAACCGTGAGCACCGAGAGCCCTCAGGACCTCAGCAGGACCGCGTACGACCACTTGTGGATGCACTTCACGCGGATGTCCTCCTACGAGAAGGCGCCCGTCCCGACCATCGTCCGGGGCGAGGGCACCTACATCTGGGACGACCAGGGCAAGCGCTACCTCGACGGCCTCGCCGGGCTGTTCGTGGTCCAGGCGGGCCACGGCCGCGTCGAGCTGGCCGAGACCGCCTTCAAGCAGGCCCAGGAGCTGGCGTTCTTCCCGATCTGGTCCTACGCGCACCCGAAGGCCGTGGAGCTGGCCGACCGCCTCGCCGCGCACGCGCCGGGCGACATCAACAAGGTCTTCTTCACCACCGGCGGCGGTGAGGCGGTGGAGACCGCCTGGAAGCTCGCCAAGCAGTACTTCAAGCTGGTCGGCAAGCCCACCAAGCACAAGGTGATCTCCCGCGCGGTGGCCTACCACGGCACCCCGCAGGGCGCCCTGTCCATCACCGGCCTCCCGGCCCTCAAGGCCCCGTTCGAGCCGCTGGTGCCCGGCGCCCACAAGGTCCCCAACACCAACATCTACCGCGCCCCGATCCACGGCGACGACCCCGTGGCCTTCGGCCGCTGGGCCGCCGACCAGATCGAGCAGCAGATCCTCTTCGAGGGCCCCGACACGGTCGCCGCGGTCTTCCTGGAGCCCGTGCAGAACGCGGGCGGCTGCTTCCCGCCCCCGCCCGGCTACTTCCAGCGGGTGCGCGAGATCTGCGACCAGTACGACGTGCTGCTCGTCTCGGACGAGGTCATCTGCGCCTTCGGGCGGCTGGGCACGATGTTCGCCTGCGACAAGTTCGGCTACGTCCCGGACATGATCACCTGCGCCAAGGGCATGACCTCGGGCTACTCCCCCATCGGCGCCTGCCTGGTCTCCGACCGCATCGCCGAGCCGTTCTACAAGGGCGACAACACCTTCCTGCACGGCTACACCTTCGGCGGCCACCCGGTGTCGGCCGCGGTCGGCCTCGCCAACCTCGACCTGTTCGAGCGCGAGAACCTCAACCAGCACGTCCTCGACAACGAGGCCGCCTTCCGCGGCACGCTCGACAAGCTCCACGACCTGCCGATCGTCGGCGACGTCCGCGGCAACGGCTTCTTCTACGGCATCGAGCTGGTCAAGGACAAGGCCACCAAGGAGTCCTTCAACGACGAGGAGACCGAGCGCGTCCTGTACGGCTTCCTCTCCAAGAAGCTCTTCGAGAACGGCCTGTACTGCCGTGCCGACGACCGCGGCGACCCGGTCATCCAGCTCGCCCCGCCGCTGATCTCCAACCAGGAGACCTTCGACGAGATCGAGCAGATCCTGCGCGGGACGCTGTCGGAGGCGTGGACCAAGCTCTGACCCGACGCGGTCCGGCGGCGGGGGTGCGCCCGTAGGAGTGAGAAGGGCGCACCCCCGCCGCGTGCTGTCCGGCGTCCGGCGGCTCGATCCTTAGCGTGCCTGGTAACCGATCGGCCCTGTCCTCGTTCCCCCGCACGGGGGAACGGCACGGGAACTACGGATCTGAACCGAGGTGTACGCCATGGTGGCTCCGCCGGACAACGACGTGCTCTGGGCACGTGCCCTGCACTTCTCGTACCGCGACGGCTCGCCCGCGCTCAGCGGGGTCTCGCTCGGTGTGCAGCAGGGCGAGATCCTCGCCGTCACCGGCCCGCGCGGCAGCGGCAAGACGGCCCTCCTGCGCTGTCTGTCGGGCCAGGCCCCGGCGCGGCAGGGCGAGATCTGGTTCAACAGCGTCCCGGTGCACACCATGGGCGCGCAGGCCCGCGAACGGCTGCGCCGCGACCGCTTCGCCTGGATCGACCCCACCCCCTCGCTCGTGCCCGAGCTGAACGTCTGGGAGAACGCCGCGCTGCCCCTGATGCTGCGCGGCACGGGCCGGCGCCGCGCCAAGACGGCCGCGACGGAGTGGCTGGAGCGCCTGGACATCGGCGCGCTGGCCCGCAAGCGCCCGCACCAGCTGGTCCGGGCCGAACGCCAGCGCGTCAGCATCGCCCGCGCGCTGGCCCCGGCGCCGACCGTGCTGTTCGCCGACGAGCCGACGGCTCCCCTGCACCGCGCCGACCGCACCCAGGTGCTGCGCACCCTGACCAACGCCGCCCGCTCGCACGGCGTCACCGTCGTCCTGGCCGGCCAGGACGCGGAGAGCGCGGCCTTCGCCGACCGCACCCTCACCCTCCTGGACGGACGCCGGGTGAACACGGTGCACCTGCCGCCCGTCACCGAGCCGGAAGGCCGCGCCGCGTGCTCGCTCTCCGTCTGAGCCGCGGCGCCCGGCCCGCCGTACAGCTGCGCCGGCTGCTGGTCGCGGCCGCGTCGGCGGGCACCGGCTTCCTGCTGCTGTGCGCCCTCGGCTACGCCATGTCCCACCCGGAGTCCCCCGCCGAGGCGAGCCTGCGGCTGGTCTGGTGCCTGCCCCCGCTGGCCTCGACGATCCACTTCGCGGCGGCGGTGGCCCGCACCGACCCCGGCACCCGGCCCCGGCCCGGTCTCGACGCCGTCGGCCTCGGCCCGCTGCGCCTCACGCTGCTCTCGGCCGCCACGACGGCCCTGGCCTGCGCCCTCGGCTCGATGCTGGCGCTGCTGGTCTTCCTGCACCTGCGGGGCGACCTGACGGGCATGCCCTTCGACGGGGCCGCCGCCGCGTCCCTGGCGGCGGACAGCCCGCTGCCCCTGCCCGCGGCGCTCACCCTGCTCGCCCTGGTCCCGGTGACCGCGTCGGCGGCGGTGGCCGTGGTGCTGCGCCCCGGGGAGCCCGTCGCGGCCCGCACCGGGGCGGCGGGACCGCTCCCCCGCGTCGGCGGACACGACAGGCCCGGACGCCGGGAGACGTTCGGCGCGTACGGCCGGTTCGGCGCGCGCCGGCGGCGCGGCGAACCCGCCGCCGCCGAGGTGAACGGGGCCGCGCCCGCCGGGGAGGCGCCCGCAGACGCGCTCACCGCAGACGGGCGCTCTCCGGACCGGCCCGAGGAGGAGTCGGCGCGGCTGCCGGGGCCGGTCCCGCCGCGCCCGGCCCCCAGGGGCCTGCCGTGGGGTGTCGCGGTCCTCGCGGCGGGACTCGCCGTGGAGAGCTACGCCGCCCGCGCGGGCGACGGCGGCCCGGTCCTGCCCGCCGCACTGCCCACCGGGCCGACCGGCGTCCTGGCCGGCTGGCTGCTCACCGCCCTGGGGCTCGCCCTGGCCGCGCCCGGCCTCACCCACCTGTGCGGCCGCCTCGTGCAGGCCGTGCGCCCGGGGCCGCTGCGTCTCCTGGCGGGCCGCGGGCTGATGGCGGAGGCCACCCGGATCGGCCGCCCGCTCGGCGTGGTGTGCGCGGTGGCCTCCGCCGCGTACGCGAGCGCCCTGGTCTCCGGTGACGCGGCCTCCGCCGCCTTCGGCCCGCTCAGCACGCTCGGCGCCGTCGTCGTCATCGGCTGCGCGGTGGCGACCCTGCTCACGGCAGCCGTCGAGGCCAGGCAGGACCGCGCCGACACCACGGCCGCCCTGCTGCGCCTCGGCGCCCCGACCGCGACGCTCCGCAACGCCGCCGTGCTGCGCGCCTGCGCCCTGCTCCTGCTGTTCGTCCCGCTGACTCTGGCCGTGGCCCACCTGGCGGCCCTGCCCCTGGCACGCTGACGCCCGCGCGGAACGCACGCCGGGCCCGTGGGAAAAAGGCCGCCGGGCCGCGATGAGTTCCGGCGCCGGGCCCGGTCTACCCCTGCGTACAGCGACCACCCCGATGGGAGAGACCTACGATGAGCGCCCCCGCCTACCAGCAGATGATCTTCGTGAACCTGCCCGTGAACGACCTCGACGCCTCGAAGAAGTTCTTCACCGGGCTGGGCTTCTCGATCAACGCGCAGTTCAGCGACGACAAAGCGGCGTCCGTGGTGATCAGCGACACCATCGTGGCGATGCTGCTGACCAAGCCGTTCTACGCGACCTTCACCAAGAAGGACATCGCCGACGCCGCGACCACCAGCGAGGTGCTGCTCTGCCTGAGCGCCGAGAGCCGCGAGAAGGTGGACGAGCTGGTCGAGAAGGCCGCCGCGGCCGGCGGCACGGTCTCGGACCAGGTGCAGGACCCGGGCTTCATGTACGGCCGCGCCTTCGACGACCTCGACGGCCACACCTGGGAGGTCGTCTGGATGGACCCGGCGGCCGTCGAGGGCTGAGGACGGCAACGGCACGCGGCACCCGGCGCCCGGTGCCGAGCCGGGCGCCGGGCGGGCCTCGCGGCCGCGGCCCTGGGGCGTGTCCCGGAAGCAGCGTCGTCTGCAGGGCAGACGGGACTGGCAGAAGGGACTTCCGAAACACGCCCTAGCATGGGCGGGTGCAGACGATGCCCGCCCACGCGGCCCACCACGACGACCGCGAGATAGAGACGCTGGAGGAGTTCGACGCGACCGTCTCGGCGCGCGGCACCCTGGCCGGATTCCGGGTCCAGGCAGTCGACCTGACGGACCGTACGCGCGAACTGCTCACGACGGACACCACGGGAGCCGTCTTCCTCGGCTGCCCGATGCGCGAGGAGGCCGCGGCCAAGGTCCGCTCCGGCGGCGCCCTGGTCTTCCCGCCCGTCCCGGACCTGCCCTTCGATCCGTACCGCGGCCTGCTGTACTCCCCCGACGACCTCTTCGCCTCCCTTGCCGACGGCTACGAGAGCACTCCCGACGCCCGCGCCCACGCCTGGTTCCAGCGGACCAGGGGCGACCGCGACGTGTACGCGTCGATGCTGCGCGCGGTACACGACGACTCCGTCTCGGACGCCCTGGACGAACTCCTGTCGGGCGCCCGGGTGGTGGGGGTGATGGGCGGCCACGCGATGCTGCGCGGCACGCCCGAGTACGAGGGCGCCGCGCGGCTCGGCCGGGAGCTGGCCCGCTCGGGTCTGACGGTCGCCACCGGCGGCGGGCCGGGCGCGATGGAGGCGGCCAACCTCGGCGCGTGGGCGGCCCCGTTCGACGACGGGACCCTCGGCGAGGCGCTGCGCATCCTGGCGAAGGCGCCCCGGTTCGCCCCCTCGGTGACCGAGTGGGCGGCGGCCGCGTTCGAGGTCCGCGCGCGCTGGCCGCGGGGCGGGCGCTCCGTCGGCATCCCGACCTGGTTCTACGGCCACGAGCCGCCGAACCCGTTCGCGTCCCACATCGCCAAGTACTTCGCCAACGCCACCCGCGAGGACGGGCTGCTCGCGCGGTCGAACGCGGGTGTCGTCTTCCTCCCGGGAGCCGCCGGAACACTCCAGGAGATCTTCGACAACGCGACGCCGAACTACTACGAGTCGCGCGGCGAACCCACGCCCATGGTCCTGGTCGGCCGGGCGCACTGGACCGAGACCCTGCCCGCCTGGCCGCTGCTGCGATCCCTCGCGCGCGGGCGCTCGATGGAGGCCCGGATCGCCCTCGTCGACCGGATCGACGAGGCTCCGGACGCCTTGAAACGTCTGGGCGGTTAATAAGACGGCAAAGCCAACGCCCTTAGGCTGCCTACGCGTTGACATTGCTTATGCGACGCTTATAGACCTGTGAGTCTCCCGGGGCCGGCGGTGTCGCGTCACCGGCCTCGCCGAACCCCCCTCAGTGGTGCACCTCCCGTAAGGACAAACGTGTCCATAGACCGCCGTACCGTCGCGCGTTCCGTGCGCGCGCTGGGCGTGGCCTCCGCCGCGGCCGCGCTCACCCTCTCCGTCGCGGGCAGCGCGCTCGCCTGCGACATCAGGGACTTCTCCGCCGAAGCCAAGTGCGACGGCGCGAAAGGCGTCATCACCGTGACCGACGTGGACGCCAGCGGAGTCCAGGCCACCGTGACCGTCTTCCTGCAGAACAACGGCGCCGACCTGAAGAAGGTCGGCGTGCAGAAGGTCAAGGGCTCGCGCGAAGGCAAGACGATCACCTTCGCCGAGGACTGGGAGCCGAACGCCGAGTACCGGGTGCGCGTCGAGGCAGCCGGCTACGTCAACGCGGACATCAAGCCGAACCTGACGACGCCGTCGACGGCGTGCACCAAGGACGGGGAGAAGCCGCCCGCCTCGTCCGCCTCCCCGACCCCGTCGGACTCCGCGTCCGCCTCGGCCCCGGCCTCCGCCTCGGCCCCGGCCGAGGAGAGCGAGTCGCCGGCGCCCTCGCAGAGCGGGAGCACCGCGCCCGCGGAGAGCGCGAGCAACGCCCCGTCCCCGGCGGTCGGCGACTCCAACCTCGCGGAGACCGGGGCGGGTTCCAACACCGGGCTGATCGCCGGTATCGCGGTCGCGCTCGTCGCGGTCGGCGGTGGCGCGGTCTTCTTCGGGCTGCGCCGCCGCGGAGCGAACAGCGACCGCTGACACGCGCCCGCCCGGCAGCGTCGTGGCCCGTCCCCGCACCGGGGGCGGGCCTCGGCCGTCTCGCGGACGGCCGTCGCCGCCGCGGGCCTGGTGGGCGATCTCGTCACGGTAGCGATCGTGTGCGAGCAGCGTCGCGGGCCGCACCCTACGCGGGCGCCGCTCCCCCGAGCACGACGGTTTCCGCCGCCTCGAACCGCACGCCGACAACGTCCCCGACCGCGGGCGCGTCCCGCAGCGCGCACGCCGCCTCCAGGCGGGGGGCGTCCGGCGGCTGGAGGGCGACGGCGACGTGCGTACCGCGGAACGTGCGCGCCGCGACCGTGCAGCGCAGCCCCTCGTCCGGGGCCACGAGCCGTACGCCGGCCGGCCGGACCAGCAGCGAGCGGGTGCCCTGCGCGGCGTCCTCACCGACCGGCAGCTTGCCCCACGGGGTGTCGGCGGCCACCCCGGCGACGGTGCCCTCGACCACGTTGTCGAAGCCGAGGAAGCGGGCCACGAACGCGTCCGCCGGACGCTGCCACACCTCCAGCGGCGTACCGCTCTGCGCGACACGGCCGTCCCGCATCACCACCACCCGGTCGGCGAGCGCGAACGCCTCGCCCTGGTCGTGGGTCACCGCGAGCACGGTGGTGCCCAACCGCCCGAAGAGCTCGCGCAGTTCGACCACGAGCCGCTCCCGCAGCGAGCGGTCGAGCTGGCCCAGCGGCTCGTCCAGCATCAGCAGCCGCGGCCGGGGCGCGAGCGCGCGGGCGAGCGCCACCCGCTGCTGCTCCCCGCCCGAGAGCGAGGCGACGGCCCGGCCGGCCGCCCCGGGCAGCCCGACCAGATCGAGCAACTCCGCGACGCGCCGGGCCTGTTCGGCCTTGCCCGCACCGCGCATCCGCACCCCGAAGGCCACGTTGCCGCCGACGTCCCGCTGCGGGAAGAGCTGATGGTCCTGGAACATCAGCCCCACCCCGCGCCGGTGGGCCGGCACGCCCGCCTGGTCCCGGCCGTCCAGCGCCACCCGTCCGGCGTCCAGGGGCTGGAGACCGGCGACGGCCCGCAGCATCGTCGACTTGCCGCTGCCGCTCGGCCCGAGCACGCACACGATCTCGTGCTCGGCGACCTCCAGGCCGACCGCGTCCAGCACCGCCCGCCCGCCGAAGCGCACGGTCGCGCCGTCGAGGCTCAGCAGACTCATCTAGAACTCCCCCGTCCGGTCCGTGCGCAGCCGCTCCAGCACCAGCAGGGCCACCGCGCACACCACCATCAGCACCGTCGAAAGGGCCATCGCCTGGCCGTAGTTGAGGTCTCCGGCCCGCCCGAGCAGCCGGGCGACCGCGACCGGCAGCGTCGGGTTGTCGGGCCGGGCGATGAACACGGTCGCGCCGAACTCCCCGAGGGACACGGCGAAGGCGAACCCGGCGGCGATCAGCAGGGCCCGGCGCACCATCGGCAGATCGACCTCGCGCCACACCCGCCACGGGGAGGCGCCCAGCACGGACGCCGCCTCGCGCAGCCGCTCGTCCACGGCGCGCAGCACCGGCAGCATGGTGCGCACGACGAAGGGCACGCCGACCAGCGCCTGCGCCAGCGGCACCAGGATCCAGCTGGCGCGCAGGTCGAGCGGGGGCTCGTCCAGGGCGATCAGGAAGCCGAAGCCGACGGTCACCGCGGAGACGCCGAGCGGCAGCATCAGCAGCGCGTCGAAGCCCCGGACGAACCGGCCGGCGTCGCGCCGGGTCAGCGCGGCGGCCGCGAGCGCGCCGATCAGCACGGCGATGAGGGTGGCGACGACCGCGTACCGCAGCGAGGTGCCGATCGCCTCGATGGGCGCGACGAGGAAGACACCGCCGTCGGTACGGGTCAGGGCCCGGTAGTAGCCGAGGTCCGGGGCGCTCAGCGAGCGTCGCACCAGCACCGCGAGCGGCAGCAGGATCAGGACCGCGATCACGGCCAGGACCCCGGCGAGCAGCGCCCACTGCCCCGCTCCGCGCGGCCGTCGCGCGGTGCCGGAGGCGTCGACCAGGCGCAGGGTGCTCTCCCGGTGCCGTACCGTCCAGGCGTGCAGGGCGAGGATCGCGCCCACCGCCAGGAACTGGACGATGGTCAGGACGGCGGCCGTGGACAGGTCGAAGATCGCGGAGGTCTGCCGGTAGATCTCCACCTCCAGGGTGGAGAAGGCCGGCCCGCCGAGGATCTGCACCACACCGAAGGAGGTGAAGGTGAACAGGAAGACCATCAGCGCGGCGGCGGCCACGGCGGGCCCGAGGGCGGGCAGGGTGACGGTCCGCCAGGCGGCGAGGCGGGACGCGCCGAGCATCCGCGCCGCCTCCTCCTGCCGAGGGTCGAGCTGCGCCCACAGACCGCCGACGGTCCGCACGACGACGGCGTAGTTGAAGAAGACGTGCGCGAGCAGGATGGCCCACACGGTGGTGTCCAGCCGTACGCCCCACAGCTCGTCGAGCAGCCCGCCGCGTCCGACGAGCGCGAGGAACGCCGTGCCCACGACGACCGTCGGCAGCACGAAGGGCACGGTCACCACCGCGCGCAGGGCCTGTCTGCCGGGGAAGTCGAGGCGCGCGAAGACATAGGCGCCCGGCAGCGCGATCAGCAGGGTCAGCGCGGTGGAGGCGAGGGCCTGCCAGGTCGTGAACCACAGGACGTGCCGGATGTCGGGCGCCCCGAGCACGTCCCACAGCCGGCCGAACCGCCAGACGCCGTCCGCCTTCAGCCCCCGGGTCACGATCGCGGCGACCGGGTAGGCGAAGAAGGCGGCGAAGAACGCGACGGGTACGGCCATGAGCGCGAGCCGCACCGCCGCGCCCCCGCGGCGGGGTGCCGTCACCTCAGGACGAGCGAGGTCCATGACGTGACCCAGTCGTCCCGGTTGTCGGCGATCCTGGCCGGGGCCATGGTCGCGGGGTTCTCGGCCTGCGGGCCGTAGCGCGCGAACTCCGGAGGCACCCGGGCGCCCTCGACCACGGGGTAGACGAACATGTTCAGCGGCATGTCCTCCTGGAAGGGCTTGCCGAGCAGGAAGTCGAGGAACGCCTTGCCGCCCGCGGTGTTCTTCGCGTTGCTGAGCAGGCCCGCGTACTCGACCTGGCGGAAGCAGGTGCCGCTCGCCACGCCCGTCGGCGCCGTCTCGGGCCGGGGGTCGGCGTAGATCACCTCGGCGGGCGGCGAGGAGGCGTAGGAGACGACGAGCGGCCGGTCGGCCTTGGCCTTCTTCCCGCCCGCGGAGCCGGAGAACTCCTCGTTGTACGCCTGCTCCCAGCCGTCGACGACCTTCACGCCGTTGGCCTTGAGCTTCTTCCAGTAGTCCTGCCAGCCGTCGTCGCCGTAGCGGGCGGCGGTGCCGAGCAGGAAGCCGAGGCCGGGCGAGGAGGTGGCGGCGTTCTCGGTGACGAGGAGGTTCTTGTACGCGGGCTTGACCAGGTCGTCCAGGGAGGCGGGCGGGGTCAGCCCGCGCCGGCTGAAGTACGCCTTGTCGTAGTTGACGCAGATGTCGCCGGTGTCGACGGGGGTGACCCGGTTCCGGTCCCCGTCAACCCGGTACGCGGGCCGGACCGTGTCGTAGCCCTTGGGCCGGTAGGACTGGAACAGGCCGTTGTCGAGCGCCCGCGAGAGCAGGGTGTTGTCGACGCCGAAGAAGACGTCGCCCTGGGGGTTGTCCTTGGTGAGGATGGCCTTGTTGACGGCCTGCCCGGCGTCGCCGTCCTCCAGGACCCTGACCCGGTAGCCGGACCGCTTCTCGAACGCGGCGAGGACGCCCTTGGAGACGGCCCACGAGTTGTGGCTGACGAGGGTCACGGTCCTGCTCCCGGCCGCGGAGCCGCCGCCGCCCGAGCCGGACGATCCGCACGCGCTCAGCGTGACGAGACCCAGTCCCACGGCGAGGACCGTGGCCTTCCTGGTGATGCTCACTGGATTCCTCCTGGGGTTGACCAGGAAGAGACGCGGCCCTGCCCGGGAGGCCCTTCGGCTCCCGGGCAGGGCGCAACAGCTTGAGTGATGACCGAACTTCCTACCCAGAATGACCTGGGCGAGGTTCAGAGGGTCTGCGGCCCGATTGCCGCACTCTCAGCGCTGTGGCGCTCCCCTGTCGGAATATGAAGATGTGAAACGTACGGGTGTACGGGCTCAGGCTACCGCTCGGTGGCCGCGAGCTGACCGCAGGCCCCGTCGATCTCCTGACCCCGGGTGTCCCGAACCGTCACCGGTACACCATGCGCGGCGATCGCCTCGACGAACGCCTTCTCGTCCTCGGGCCGGGAGGCCGTCCACTTGGACCCCGGTGTCGGGTTCAGCGGGATGAGGTTGACATGCACGGGCTTGCCCTTGAGCAGCCGCCCGAGCCGGTCGCCCCGCCACGCCTGGTCGTTGATGTCCCTGATCAGCGCGTACTCGATGGAGAGCCGGCGCCCGGACTTCGCGGCGTACCCGAACCCGGCGTCGAGGACCTCGCGCACCTTCCACCGCGTGTTCACGGGGACGAGGGTGTCGCGCAGCTCGTCGTCGGGGGCGTGCAGCGAGATCGCGAGACGGCACTTGAAGCCCTCGTCGGCGAACCGGTGGATGGCGGGCACGAGCCCGACGGTGGAGACGGTGATGCCGCGCTGCGACAGCCCGAGCCCGTCGGGTTCGGGGTCGGTGAGCCGGCGGACGGAGCCGACGACCCGGTTGTAGTTGGCGAGCGGCTCCCCCATCCCCATGAAGACGATGTTGGACAGCCGCGCCGGGCCGCCGGGCACCTCGCCGTCGCGCAGGGCCCGCATCCCGTCGACGATCTGGTGCACGATCTCGGCGGTGGACAGGTTCCGGTCGAGTCCCGCCTGCCCGGTCGCGCAGAACGGGCAGTTCATCCCGCAGCCGGCCTGCGAGCTGATGCACATGGTGACCCGGTCCGGGTACCGCATCAGCACCGACTCGACGAGCGTCCCGTCGAAGAGCCGCCACAGCGTCTTGCGCGTGGTGCCCTCGTCGGTCGACAGATGCCGTACGACGGTCATGAGCTGGGGAAACAGCTCGTCGCGCAGCTTCTCGCGCGCCCCGGCGGGGATGTCGGTCCACTGCTCGGGGTCGTGCGTGTACCGCGCGAAGTAGTGCTGCGAGAGCTGCTTGGCGCGAAACGGCTTCTCGCCGATCGCGGCGACGGCGTCCTTGCGCTCACCGGGCGTGAGGTCGGCGAGATGCCGCGGCGGCTTCTTGGCTCCGCGGGGGGCGACGAAAGTGAGTTCTCCGGGTGCAGGCATAACCCCCCCAGTGTCGCAGATCCACGGGAGTGGCCCGGCGCGCCCGCCGGCGGGCCGGGCGGACCGGTGTGCGCGTGACGCGCGGGAGCCCCCGTTCCGTGGAACGGGGGCTCCCCACACGGTCGTGCCGGACGGTCAGCCCTGCCCCACGAACAGCACCAGCAGCAGCCACACCACGGGCGCCGTCGGCAGCAGGGAGTCGAGCCGGTCCATGATCCCGCCGTGGCCCGGCAGGAGCGTCCCCATGTCCTTGATGCCGAGGTCCCGCTTGATCATCGACTCGCCCAGGTCACCCAGCGTGGCACTGACCGCGACCGCCAGGCCCAGGATCAGGCCCTGCCACCAGGTGCCGTGGTCGATCAGGAACTGCATGCACAGCGCGCCGCAGGCCATCGCGAAGCCGATCCCGCCCAGCATCCCCTCGCGGGTCTTGCCGGGGCTGATGCGCGGCGCCAGCTTGGTGCGCCCGAAGCGCCAGCCGACGGCGTACGCGCCGGTGTCGCTGACGACGGTCAGGACCAGGAACGTCAGGACGCGCCACGCCCCGTCCTCGGCCGCCAGCATCATCGCGACGAAGGTCGCCAGGAACGGCACGTAGAACGCGGCGAAGATGCCCGCGGTCACGTCCTTGAGATAGCCCTCGGGCGGCTCGGTCATCCGCCAGCCCAGCACCGCCAGCGCGGTGAGCGCCATCGCCACCCAGGCGCCCTCGGCGCCCCGGACGTACCCGGCGACGACCATCGCCGCGCCGCCGACGGCGAGCGGGACGACCGGCACGTTGATGCCCTTGCGTTCCCTCAGTCGGCGGGCGAGCTCCCACACCCCGACCACGACCGCGACCGCGACGACCCCGACGAACACGGCCTTGACGACGAACAGCGACGCGATGATGACCACACCGAGCCCGAAAGCGACCCCTATGGCGGCGCTCAGGTCCCGCCCCGCGCTCTTCTTCTGCGGCTGGGGCGCCGGCTGCGGCGCGTCGGGCATGGGCTCCGGATTCTGCGGCGCCGCCCGGTGGGGCCGCGCCTGCGGCGTGTCGTACGGCCGCGCCTGCGGCGGCTGTTCGCGGAACAAGGGGCCGCTCAGCCGAGCGGCCCCCCGGTGGTCATCCTGGTCTCCGCCGTACGCGGGTCCGTCGGGCACGATGGGCATGGGGCGAGTGTGCTGCGCCTCAGGCGCATCGTACGTGGGACCCGCCGGGGCAGCCCCCTGGACAGGTCCATGCTCGGCGCGCCCCCAGTACCCGGTCTGCCCGGTCCCTGACGGCGCCCCCCAGGAAGAGTCGTTCATCAGACCTCGAGCAGCTCCGCTTCCTTGTGCTTCAGGAGCTCGTCCACCTGTGCGACGTACTTGTGCGTGGTGTCGTCGAGTTCCTTCTCCGCACGGCGGCCCTCGTCCTCACCGATCTCGCCGTCCTTGATCAGCTTGTCGATGGTGTCCTTGGCCTTGCGGCGGACGGACCGGATGGACACGCGCGCGTCCTCGGCCTTGCCCTTGGCGACCTTGATGTAGTCGCGGCGGCGCTCCTCGGTCAGCTCGGGGAACACCACCCGGATGATATTGCCGTCGTTGCTCGGGTTGACGCCGAGGTCGGAGTCGCGGATCGCCTGCTCGATGTTGCGCAGCGCGCTCTTGTCGAACGGCGTCACGACCGCCATGCGCGGCTCCGGCACGGAGAACGAGGCCAGTTGGTTGATCGGCGTCGGCGCGCCGTAGTAGTCGGCCACGATCTTGTTGAACATCGCCGGGTGCGCACGGCCGGTGCGGATCGCGGCGAAGTCCTCCTTGGCGACCACGACGGCCTTCTCCATCTTCTCCTCGGCTTCGAGGAGGGTCTCTTCGATCACCACTTGCTCCTGCGTGTCTTGAGTGAGGCCCGGCTGCGGTTCCTGGGTGGGGGGCGGCGGCCGGCTGCGTCGCGTCTTCTTCCTGCACGGTTCCCGACCGGCAGGACATTGTCCATCCCCCGGTCAGGGGCCGCCCCGTCCGCACCCCGGACGGGTTTCGCCGTCGGAGCGTCAGCCCCGACCGCCCTGGTCACCCACAAGCGAGCCGATCTTCTCACCCTTGACGGCACGGGCGATATTGCCCTCCGCCAGCAGTTCGAAGACCAGGATCGGGAGCTTGTTGTCGCGGCACAGGGTGATCGCCGTGGCGTCGGCGACCTTGAGGTCGCGCGTGATGACCTCGCCGTAGCCGAGGGAGTCGAACTTGACGGCGTCCGGGTTGGTCTTGGGGTCGGAGTCGTAGACCCCGTCGACGCCGTTCTTGCCCATCAGCAGCGCCTGGGCGTCGATCTCCAGGGCGCGCTGCGCGGCGGTGGTGTCGGTGGAGAAGTACGGCATGCCCATGCCGGCGCCGAAGATGACCACGCGGCCCTTCTCCAGGTGGCGCACGGCGCGCAGCGGGATGTACGGCTCGGCGACCTGGCCCATGGTGATGGCGGTCTGCACCCGGCTGTCGATGCCCTCCTTCTCCAGGAAGTCCTGGAGGGCGAGGCAGTTCATCACGGTGCCGAGCATGCCCATGTAGTCGGAGCGCGCCCGGTCCATGCCGCGCTGCTGGAGTTCGGCGCCGCGGAAGAAGTTGCCGCCGCCGATGACGACCGCGATCTCGGCGCCGTCGCGCACGACGGCCGCGATCTCACGGGCGATCTTGTGCACCACGTCCGGGTCGACGCCGAGGCCGCCGCCACCGGAGAACGCCTCTCCGGACAGCTTCAGCAGAAACCGGCCGCGTACTGTGCCGTCGTCGCTCTTCTGGGCCTTGGTGGTCATCGCGATCCCGCCTCTGTTACGTGGTGCACATACGAAGAAGGCCACTGCCGGCCGGGCGTGTTTCGCATCCCATGCGCGGCAATGGCCTCCTTGTCAGATCTGCTGTCGTCCGTCGCCCGCGCGTGCGGGGAGACGGCGTACGCCAACGACTGCGTTCGACCTTATCGGGGTCGCGCGCCGCTCGCGGTACGGACTCAGATGCCGACCTTGATGCGCGTGAAGCGCTTCAGGGTGACACCGGCCTCGTCCAGGACCTTCTGGACGGACTTCTTGTTGTCGAGCGCGTACGGCTGACCGAGCAGCGTGGCGTCCTTGAAGAAGCCGTTGAGGCGACCCTCGACGATCTTCGGCAGGGCGGCCTCGGGCTTGCCCTCGGCGCGGGTGGTCTCCTCGGCGACGCGGCGCTCGGACTCGACGACCTCGGCCGGCACGTCCTCCTTGGAGAGGTACTTCGGCGCGAAGGCGGCGATGTGCTGGGCGACGCCCTTGGCGATCTCGGCGTTCGGCTTGTCCAGCTCGACGAGGACACCGATCTGCGGGGGCAGGTCGGGCATCGTGCGGTGCATGTACGCGGCCACGAAGCCGTCGGTGTACTGCGCGAAGCGGTCGAGGACGATCTTCTCGCCGAGGTTGGCGTTGGCCTCGTCCACGAACGCCTGGACGGTCTTGCCGGCCTCGATCTCGGAGGCGAGCAGGGCCTCCAGGTCGGCCGGGGAGGTCGCGGCGACGTGCTCGGCGATGGCGTTGGCCACGGCCTGGAACTTCTCGCCCTTGGCGACGAAGTCCGTCTCGCACTTCAGCTCGACCAGGACACCCGAGGCGTTGTCGTCGGCGATGATCGAGACCACGGCGCCGTTCTCGGCGGAGCGGCCCTCGCGCTTGGCGACGCCCTTCTGGCCCTTGATACGGAGCGCCTCGACGGCCTTGTCGACGTTGCCGTCGGCCTCGTCCAGCGCCTTCTTGCAGTCCATCATGCCGGCGCCGGTGAGCTCGCGGAGCTTCTTGACGTCAGCGGCGGTGTAGTTCGCCATGAGTCTGTGAATCTTTCTCGAAGTCTGGAAGATCGAAGATCTGCGGGGTCAGCGGCCCCCGTGGAGGCGGGAGCCGCCGGGCGTCCGTCGACCTACGGGTGGACGGCGGGAGCGCTGCCGCTCCCGCCGTCAGCACCGACGGTGTCAGGCCTGCTCGCCCTCGGCGGCCGGGGCCTCCGTGGCGGGCGCCTCCGTGGCCTCGGCCTCGGCGGCCTCGGCGGGGGCCTCCGTGGCGGGGGCCTCGGTGACCTCGGCGGCGGCCGGGGTCTCGTCGGCCTTCTTCTCACCCTCGAGCAGGTCGCGCTCCCACTCGGCGAGCGGCTCGCCGGCGGCCTTCTCGCCCTTGCCCTCCGTCGCCACGCCGGAACGGGAGATGAGGCCCTCGGCGACGGCGTCGGCGATCACGCGGGTGAGCAGGGTGACGGAGCGGATCGCGTCGTCGTTGCCCGGGATCTTGTAGTCGACCTCGTCGGGGTCGCAGTTGGTGTCGAGGATCGCGACGACCGGGATGTTGAGCTTCCGGGCCTCACCGACCGCGATGTGCTCCTTCTTGGTGTCCACGATCCAGACGGCGCTGGGCACCTTGGACATCTCGCGGATACCGCCGAGCGTCTTCTCCAGCTTGGCCTTCTCGCGCGAGAGCACGAGAAGCTCCTTCTTGGTCAGACCCGACGCGGCGACGTCCTCGAAGTCGATCTGCTCAAGCTCCTTGAGGCGCTGCAGACGCTTGTAGACGGTGGAGAAGTTGGTGAGCATGCCGCCCAGCCAGCGCTGGTTGACGTAGGGCATGCCGACGCGGGTGGCCTGCTCGGCGATGGCCTCCTGCGCCTGCTTCTTCGTGCCGACGAACATGACCGTGCCGCCGTGGGCGACGGTCTCCTTGACGAACTCGTAGGCGCGGTCGATGTACGACAGCGACTGGAGCAGGTCGATGATGTAGATGCCGTTGCGCTCGGTGAAGATGAAGCGCTTCATCTTCGGGTTCCAGCGACGGGTCTGGTGACCGAAGTGGACGCCGCTCTCCAGCAGCTCCCGCATCGTGACGACGGCCATGGCCGTTCTCCTTGATTTTCTCGGTTGTGCCGCGGGAACCGGACGGCACCCGCGCCTGACGCCCGCGTGCGCCGTGCCGCGAAGGACCGAGGGGCGCTGACACGGACCGTCTCCGGTGGACGTGTCGGGGCGTGCGAAGTCGACCCGGTGACCCGGATCGCCAGAAGAAGTGTACGGGACCCGGGAGGCGGAGGGTGACGCCGCTGTCCACAACCGGGAGGTTGTCCACAGGCTCGGGCCGCCGTCGGCGCCGGTGCGGGACGGTTCTCGCATGCGAGTGAACCGATGGACGTGTACGGCACGGACCGCGAGGGCGGGGAGTGCGGCGAGGGCCGTCGTACGGCTGGTGGTGCTGCTGCTCCTGACGGCGGCGGTGCTCCTGGCGCCGCCCCCGCCGCTGGGGCCGGCGGCCTGGGGCGCCCCGTCCGCTCCGGCGCCGGACCCCCTGGTGCCGGCGGTCGGCCGGACATGGCCGGTGGAGCCGCGCCCGGCGGTGCTGCGCGGCTGGCAGCCCCCGGCGACCGCCTACGGCCGCGGCCACCGCGGCGCGGACCTGGCCGCACCGGCCGGGACGGCGGTGCGGGCGGTGGCACCGGGCCGGGTGTCCTTCGCGGGCCGGGTGGCGGGCCGGGGGGTGGTGTCGGTCGAGCTCGCGGGCACGGGCTCGCCCCCGCTGCGCACGACGTACGAACCGGTACGGGCGTCCGTCGCACGGGGCGACCGGGTCCGGGCGGGCGAGGTGATCGGCGCCGTCGAGAGCGGCGGTTCCCACTGCGCGGGCGGGTGCCTGCACTGGGGTCTGCGCGACGGCGAGACCTACCGGGACCCGCTGTCGCTCCTGCCGCCCTGGCTGCTGCGCCGGGGCCCGTCAAGACTGCTCCCGGTCCTGGATGTCCCGCTGCCGCCCGGATGACTCCGGCCGCCGCCGGGGCCGGGCGCCGCCCACCTCGGCGGCACGCCCCGCTCCCGTCAGCCCGTGACGCCCCTGAGCGCCATCGCGACGGCGGCGTCCGTGATCGACTCCGGTTCCTCCGCCGCTCCCAGTTCGATCCGGCGGACGGCGGCGTCCACCACGCCCTGGAGCAGCATCGCGGCGAGGCGGGGCTCCGCGTGGCCCATCTCCCGCAGCGCCTCGACGATCATCGCGACCAGCCCGCCGTGGGCGGCCCGGATCTTCTCGCGCGCCCCCGCGTCCAGCTCGCTCGCGGAGATGGCGACCACGGCCCGGTGCCTGCGGTCCCCGACCAGCGCGAGCTGGCGGCGCACGTACGCCTCGACCTGGCCCTCGGGGCTGCTCTCGCGGCGCATCGCCTCGGAGACCTCGGCCGCCCAGACCGGGAAGTCGGCCTCGCACAGCTCCTCGACGACGGCGGCACGCGACCGGAAGTACTCGTACACGGACGACCGGGCCAGCCCCGTGCGCTCGGCGAGCGCCGGGAAGGTCAGCGCCTCCGTCCCGCCCTCGGACAACAGGGACCGCGCCGCGTCCAGCAGGGCGGCTCGCTGCATCGACCGGTGCTCGGCCACGGAGGCCGCTCGAATCCTTGGCACGTCGACCACTCTACGGACGCGCCACCCCCGGCGGGAGTGCCCCGGCGCACTCGCCGGCGATCGCGCAGATGCCGCGGCGGGCGGTGTCCGTCCGCCGGGGAGCGGCGTCCGGTGCGCGCTCCCGGCGTGCCGGCGAGGGGGCGTGCCGGGCGTCGCGACGGGCCGGATGCGGCCGGCCCACGGCAGCGGGTCAGCGCCCGAACCCGGCCAGTTTCGCCCGGAGCTGGAGCACCGACTTGGTGTGGATCTGGCTCACCCGGCTCTCGGTGACGCCCAGTACGTTGCCGATCTCGGCCAGTGTGAGGCCCTCGTAGTAGTACAGCGTCACCACGGTCTTCTCCCGCTCGGGGAGGGTGTTGATCGCCCGCGCCAGGAACCGGCGCAGCTCCCGGCCCTCGGCGACCTCCACGGGGTCGTCCGCGGCGGTGTCCTCCAGCGTGTCCATGACGCTGAGCCCGTCGCCGCCCTCACTGCCGACGTGCAGCAACTCCTCCAGGGCCACCACGTTGGCCAGCGACAACTGGCTGAAAACCGCATGGAGTTCGTCCACCGCGATCCCCATTTCGGCGGCCACCTCGGCCTCCGTCGGGGTGCGCCGCAGCCGGGCCTCCAGGGTGGCGTAGGCGCGCTCCACGTTGCGTGCCTTCTGCCGCACGGACCGCGGGATCCAGTCCAGCGCCCTGAGTTCGTCGATCATCGCGCCCCGGATCCGGGTGATCGCGTACGTCTCGAACTTGATCTCCCGGTCGACGTCGAACTTCTCGATCGCGTCGATCAGCCCGAACACCCCGGAGGAGACGAAGTCCGCCTGCTCCACGTTGGCCGGCAGGCCGACGCTCACCCGGCCCGCCACGTACTTGACGAGCGGCGAGTAGTGCAGGATCAGCTGCTCGCGCAGCCGCTCGTCCCCCGTCGCCTTGTACGACCGCCACAGCTCGTCGAGTGTCGAGGGAGCGGGCGGCCGCACGCCGCCACCGTCACGTGCGGCCGGGGGGATCGCCGCCGCCCGGTCGGACCCGGAGGTGTGCTGGGGCATTCGTCGCCTTGTGCCGTTCTGCCGTGAAGCGGGTGCCTGGAGAGCTGTCGGTCTGGTGCCGTTCCGCTGCCGTCTGATGCTTTTCCTGTGCCGAGGTGCCGGTCTGCGCCGGAATCCACGTGAGCGTAGCGTGACTGAAGTGTCGCGGTGCGCGAAGAGTGGGCCGCAGGGCGTACGCAGATACGTTCCGCTGGACGCTCCGCCGGGTCATGGCGATCGCTCTACGTGATCACCCGAACACCCCAACTGGGGGAATTCACAAGGACATCCGTGTTCCCCCGTACGGCCGAACCCCCTCGGTCAACCGGGGCTCGGCGAGGCCCGGGCGGAGATCATCGCCTGGCGTGTCAACTTCCAGCCGTCGCCGTGTCGTTCGACCCAGCCGAGTGAGCGGAGTTCGTACAGTCTCGCGATCGCGTCGTCCTCGGTGGTCCGCGCCGCGCGGGCGATCTCGGCCGGCGGGGCCGCCCGCGTCCCGGGCAGCGCGGCCAGTACGTCGCGCGCCATCGGCCGGAGCAGGTCGCGGGGCAGGACGGGGCCGCGGCGCTCGGGCGCGAGCTCTCCCATGGCGCCGACGAGTTCGACGACCTCGGCGGCGTCGGTGACGAGTTCGGCCTCGCCGCGCAGCAGTTCGTGGACGCCTGCCGACAGGGCGCTGGTGGCCGGGCCGGGGACGCCCATGGTGTGGCGCCCGAGCCGCCGCGCGGCCCGTGCGGTGACCAGGGAGCCGCTGCGATGGGCGGCCTCGACGACCACGGTGCCGCGGGTGAGCGCCGCGATGACGCGGTTGCGGACGACGAATCTGCTGGGGGTGGGGTGCTCGCCCGGCGGCAGCTCTCCGATCACCAGTCCCTGCTCGGCGATCCTGTTGATCAGCTGGGTGTGCCCGCGCGGGTAGGGCCGGTCGACCCCGCAGGCGAGCACGGCGACGGTGGCCCCGCCGGCGCCGAGCGCTCCTCGGTGGGCGGCGCCGTCGACTCCGTAGGCGCCGCCGGAGACGACGACCCAGCCCCGCTCGGCGAGCCCGCAGGCCACCGTGGCGGCCATGTGGGCGCCGTACTCGGTGCAGGCCCGCGCGCCGACCAGGGCGACGGACCGCAGGGCCCACATCCGCAGATCGGCCGGCCCGCGCACCCACAGCCCCACGGGGCGCGCGTCCCCCAGGTCGTCGAGCTGGCCCGGCCACTCGCCGTCCCCCGGGCACAGGAAGCGCACCCCGGCCGCGCGGGCCGTCGCGAGGTCCCGGGCCGGATCGGCGAGCGCGGCCCGGGACCGCAGCCCCTCCCACCGCTTGGCACCCACCCCGGGCAGGGTCTCGGTGCCCCGCCGCAGCCGCCGCACGACGGTGTCGATCCCGAACTCCCGCAGCCACCGCCCGACCACCGCGTCCCCGGGCTCGGCGACCCGGCTGAGGAGGACCCGCCCGAGCAGGTCGTCCCCGGGCTCCGGGTCCGGCGTCATGCCGGCGCCCCGAGGACCAGGGGGACGCCGCGCGGGACCCCGGTGCGCAGTTGCAGGGCCAGCGCGACGTCCGTCGCGTCGGGCCGGTCGTGTCCGGCGAGGTCGGCGACGGTCCAGGCGACCCGCAGCACCCGGTCCAGGCCCCGGGCGGTGAGGACGCCGCGTTCGAGGTTGCGCTCGGCCTCGTCCATGGCGCCGGGCACGGCGTACCAGCGGCTGCGCAGCTCACGGCCGGGGATCTCGCTGTTGGTCCGCCACGGGGTGCCGTCGAGGCGGGCCCCGGCCCGCTCGCGGGCCGCGCACACCCGGTCGGCGACGGTGGCCGTCGACTCGCCCCGCGCTCCGCGCTCGGTCAGCTGGGCACGTGTGACGCGCTCGACCTGGACGCGGAGGTCGACCCGGTCGAGCAGGGGCCCCGAGAGCCGGGCCTGATAGCGGCGGACGGCCGAGGGCGGGCACTCGCACAGGTCGTCGGTCCGCGAGAAGCGGCCGCAGGGGCAGGGGTTCGCCGCGAGGACCATGAGGAACTTGGCGGGGAAGCGGACGACGCCCGCGCTGCGCGCGATGACGACGTGCCCGGCCTCCAGCGGCTGCCGCAGGGCGTCGAGGGCCCGGCCGCTGAACTCGGGCGTCTCGTCCAGGAACAGCACGCCCCGGTGGGACAGCGACACCGCTCCGGGGCGCGCGACACCGGGCCCGCCGCCGACGAGCGCCTGCATCGTGGCCGAGTGGTGCGGCGCGCAGTAGGGGGCGACGTCGATCAGGGGCCTGCCCGGGGGCAGCAGACCGGCAACCGAGTGCACGGCCGTGACCTCCAGCGACTCCAGTCTGCCGAGCCGGGGGAGGACGGCCGGCATCCGCTCGGCCAGCATCGTCTTGCCGGCGCCGGGCGGGCCCTCCAGGAACAGGTGGTGGCCGCCCGCGGCGGCGACCTCCACCGCGGTGCGCGCGGGCCGCTGGCCCACCACGTCGGCGAGGTCGTGGCCGTGGTCGGGCTCGACGGCGCCCATGCCGTGCATGCCCGTGGCCGCTCCCGTGCCGGGCACCCGCAGGCCGGCGAGCAGGGGATCGGGGCGGCCCTGGTCGTCGGGTTCCTCCTCGGGCACCGGTTCGTCCGCGAGGACGGCGATGAGCTGGCGCAGGCTGCGCACACCGAGCACGGACACCCCGGGCACCAGGGACGCCTCGGCGGCCGCGCTCTCCGGGACGACCACCTGTTCGTAGCCCGCGTCGGCGGCGGCCAGGACCGCGGGCAGGATGCCGCGGACCGGGCGCACCCGTCCGTCGAGGCCGAGCTCGCCGATCATCACGATGTCGGCGAGCACCCGGGGGTCGATGCGCTCGGCGGCACCGAGGACGGCGCAGGCGACGGCCAGGTCGAAACCGCTTCCCGCCTTGGGCACCGACGCCGGGCTGAGGCCCACGGTCAGCTTCTTCTGCGGCCACTCGTCGCCCGAGTTCACCACCGCGGCCCGGACCCGGTCCCGGCTCTCCGTCAGGCTCTTGTCCGGCAGCCCCACCAGTGTGAAGGCCGCCACTCCGGGCTCCAGGTCGGCCTGGACCTCGACGACGACTCCCTCGACGCCCACGAGGGCCACCGAGCAGGTGCGTGCGAAACCCATTCAGGCCACCCCCCGCACATGCTCGACGACCGGTGCGCCGCGCCGGGGCAGGACCACGCCGACGAGGTCGATGCGGACGCCTCCGGGCGGTGCGCCGCCGTGCGCGTGGAGCCAGCTCTCGGCGAGGCCCCGCAGCCGGGCCGCCTTCACCGCGGTCAGCGCGGCCATCGGATGCTCGTAGGGGCCCGCGCGGCGGGTCTTGACCTCGCAGACGACCAGCACGTCGCCGTCGCGCGCCACGATGTCGATCTCGCCGGTCCTGCCGCAGCGCCAGTTGCGCTCCAGGACGGCCAGGCCGGCCTCGGCGAGCCGCCGGGCGGCCAGTGTCTCGCCGTACCGGCCGAGGGCGCCGCGGGCGCTCCCCCGGCCCGGTCCCCCGGTCCCGCCCGCCGCCCCGACCCGGTTGTTCGTGCCCTTGGTGGTCTTCATGTCGGCACCTCCTCGGTGCCGACACTGCGGGCTTCGCCGCAAGCTGTTGGATCTTGGTGGACAACTCCGCGACTGTGGAAAACTTCCTCACCCTCACGGGTGATCCCGCTCCGGCGGTCATCCGCCGGGCAGCTCCAGATCGCTCTTGTTCAGCTCCTCGATGTTCACGTCCTTGAACGTGAGCACGCGCACCTGCTTCACGAAGCGCGCCGGCCGGTACATGTCCCACACCCAGGCATCCGCCATGGAAACCTCGAAGAAAACCTCGCCCTGGACCGAGTGCACCTGCATCTCGTAGTCGTTGGTGAGATAGAAGCGGCGCTCGGTCTCGATCACGTACTTGAACAGACCGACGACGTCGCGGTACTCCCGATAGAGCTTGAGCTCCATCTCGGTCTCGTACTTCTCGAGGTCCTCGGCGCTCATGGCATGTTCCCCTTCAGCCGTGCGATCCCACCATTGTGCGCCAGTCCCGTCCGCACCTAGACGATTTCGGTGTCGAGGGTCACGGGCCGGCCGGGGGGACCGTCGTCGAGCAGCCTGCGCAGCAGCTCGGCGAGTCTGGTCGGATACACCGTCTCATGTGCTCGGGCGAGTTCCCGACACGTCCACCAGCGCGCTCCCGCGACACTGCGCCGCTCCAGTTCGGTGAGGGCCGCGGGCCTGGTCGCCGTCTGCGTCGTACGGGCCAGGAAGTACCACTCGTCCTGGTCCCAGCGGCGTCCCGCGAACGGGAAGGAGCATCTGCGCCGCCACAGCACCGGGCCGAGTTCGACCTCCGTGATGCCGGTCTCCTCCGCGAGTTCCCGCAGGGCGGCCTCTTCTCGCGTCTCGTCGCCCTCCAGTCCTCCGCCGGGCGTGAACCACCAGTCGTCGGCCGGGTCCTCCGGCTCGTGGCCGTGCAGGAGCAGGATGCGGTCGTCGGGGTCGAGCAGGACGACCCGGGCCACCTTGCGCACCTCGTGACCAGGAGCGCCCACGGTGTCAGCGGGCACCCGCGGACTCCGCGCCCGCGCCGCGGGAGCGGCCGGAGAGCCGCTTGGCGACCGGGCCCCAGGCGCCGCCGCCCAGGACCAGCACGGCACCCACGACGATCATCGCGAACACCGTCCGCAGGGGTCCCGGCGACGAGAGCGGGCCCAGCTTCTCGAAGCCCGAGGGGCGCTCCAGCATGCCGTTCATGGGCCAGACCACGGCGTCCACCCGCGCCGAGACCGCGCTCGCGGCCACCGTGCCGCCGGCGGCGTCGGTGAGATGGGCGGTGGAGTCCAGGGAGCCGCTGCGCTCGTCGCCCAGCAGGAAGAGCCGGCCCTTGGGCACGGTCACCGTGGGGAAGTTCCTGATCCCGGACAGGCTGTCCTCGGCCAGGTACGGCTCGTCGATCCGCTTGCCGTCGACGGTCAGCCTGCCGTCCGTGCAGCAGGCGACGGTGTCGCCCCCGACGGCGACCACGCGCTTGACCACGGGCGCGTTGCTCACCCAGGTCTTGTCGGTGAAGACGACGACGTCCCCGCGGCGGATCTCCTCGCCGCCGACGCGCTGCGCCAGCACCCGGTCCCCCACGCCGATCGTCGGCGCCATCGAACTGGTGGGCACGGTGTACGGCCGGTAGAGCACGGCCGCCCAGGCGAACCCGCCCAGGAACAGCACCAGGCCCAGCGCCATGACCAGCCCGGACACCCGCTGCCCGGTCCGGCCGCCCGCCGCTCCGCCGCTCGCGCCACCCGCGCGCGGCGCCGTACGTGTCGTGCTCTCGCCACCCATGGGTCCGCACCCTACCCGGCGGTACCGACGGCGGGCAGCCCCTCACCAGCCACGGGGGCCGGCCTCCGGGCAAAGCTTTCCCCAGCCGTTTCCCGCCCTTCACGGCCGGCCGCGGCCACCCGGCGTCGCACGGCGGTAGGCGCCGCTTCGCCGAAACGCCGGACGCCTCGCCGCTCCGGAGGGGAGCGGCGAGGCGTCCGGCCCGTGCCGCGGGGCACGAGCAGTGTGGCGGCGGACCGGTCAGCGCGTCGTGGCCGCCTCGATCCGGCGGCGCCGCCACAGCACCAGCGGCACGGCGCCCGCCAGGGCAAGCCCCTGCGGCGCCCCGGTCAGCGCGGCGGACCGGGTGCTCAGGTCCTGGTCGAAGGTGTCCGGAACCGGCAGGGTGCTCCAGCGGTTCAGCGGCCAGGCGATCACGATGGCGCGGCCGACGACCTTGTCCACGGGGACCATGCCGCGGTTCACGTCGGCCTGGTTGTACCGGGAGTCCCGGGAGTTCTGCCGGTGGTCGCCCATGACCCAGATGAAGCCCTTGGGCACCTTCACCTTGAACTGGCCGCCCTGGTCGTCCTGGCTGCACGGGGTGTTGCCGGGGTAGACGTACGGCTCGTTGAGCGCCTTGCCGTTGACCTTGAGCGGGCCGGTGCCCTTGCACTCGATCGTGTCGCCGCCCACGCCGACGGCCCGCTTGATCAGGTCCTTCTCCTCGGCGGACGGCATGAGGCCGATCCAGCTGAGGAAGGTCTGCAAGGCGTTCGGGTCCGGGGTCGGCTCACCGGCCAGCCAGTTGGCGGGGTCGTTGAAGACGACGACCTCGCCGCGCTCGGGCTCGGAGCCGAACCACGGGGTGAGCTTGTCGACCAGGACCCGGTCGCCCTGCTGCAGGGTGTTCTGCATCGAGTCCGAGGGGATCGAGAACGCCTGCACCAGGAAGGTCTTGATCAGCAGCGCCAGCACGAGCGCGATGCCGATCAGGATCGGCAGCTCCTTCCAGAAGGAGCGCTGCTTCTTCGGCTGGGGGACGGTCCCGCCGGCCTCTGGGCCGTCGGTCGGGGGCCGGCCTCCCGACCGTCCGTCGTCCCCGCCGGTTCCGGGCTCATTCCCGGAGGTCACGGCGCCGTCCGAGGCAGGGTCGGCCGCGCCCACGGGACGTCCGCGGTGCTCCTCGCCGTCGTGCCCGGACCGTGCGCCAACCGCCACATCCCCCACGCCAACTCCTTACTCTCTGCCGCCGCCTGCCCCATGCGCGGTGCAGGCCCACCACTCCCATAACGAGCGGGAGTTCCGCAGGGCTCGGGAGTCTGATCGTTGCGTTCGAATCGTCCGGGGCAACCCTATGCGACGGCCGGACGGACGCCGTCGACCCCCGTGCCGCGTCGGACACGGAGGCGTAGGTGCTCGGCTCGTCGAGACTGTTCCAGCGTCCCACGGGCCAGGCGATGACGCGGGCGCGTCCCACCACCTGGTCCTCGGAGACCGTGCCGCCGTACTGGTTCTGGTGGGCGCGGGAGTCCGCCGAGTTGGCGCGGTGGTCGCCCATCACCCACAGCCGCCCCCGGGGGACGGTGACGTCGAACTCGGACTCGGACGGGGCGTTGCCCGGATACAGGTAGTCCTCGATCAGGGGAACGCCGTTGACGGTGACCCTCCCCTGGGTGTCGCAGCACCTGACCCGGTCGCCGCCGACGCCGACGACGCGCTTGATCAGATCCTTCTCGTTGTCGGACGGCAGCAGGCCGATGAAGGTGAGCGCCTGCTTGACCTGCTTGATGACGACGGGGTCGTCCTTCTTCGCCGTCGTCTGCTCGCCCTGGAGCCAGCCGCCGGGGTCCTTGAAGACGACGACGTCGCCGCGCTGCGGCCGGGAGCCGAACCAGGGCGTCAGCTTGTCGACCAGGACGCGGTCGCCGATCTGGATCGTCCGCTCCATGGAACCGGAGGGGATCACGAACGCCTGGACGAGGAAGGTCTTCAGGACCAGCGCGATGAGGACCGCGACGCCGACGAGGAGAGGTATCTCCTTGATCGCGGAGCGTCTGCGGCGCCGCTTGACCTTCTGCTGGAGCTTGCGGCGCTCCGCGCGGGACCTGCCGCCCGCCGGTCCGGCGGTCCGCCGCACGCCGGTGGGGAGCAGATTGTCGGCGGCGCTGCTGCCGACCCCGCGGGGCCTGCCACGGTTACCCACGGGCGCCGCCGGGTGCGGGGACGCGCGCGTAGGCTCCGGGACGCTCCAGCCGGGTCCAGCGGTCGCGCGGCCAGATGATCCAGTCGGCGCGGCCGATGACGTCCTCGACGGGGACCATGCCCCCGCCGGGCGAGCCCAGGCGGTCGCGGGAGTCGCTGGAGGCGCTGCGGTGGTCGCCGAGGACGAACAGGGTGCCGGCGGGCACGGCGACGTCGAAGCGGACCGTGGACGGGCGGTCACCGGGGTACAGGAACGCCGACTCGTCGACCGACCGTCCGTTCACCCGGATCCTCCCCTCCTTGTCGCAGCAGACCACGCGGTCGCCCCCCACGCCCACCACGCGCTTGATGTAGTCGGCGGCGCCGAAGTACCCGGTTCCGTCGAACACCACCACGTCGCCGCGGCGCGGTCCGGCACCGAAACGGTACGCCAACTTGTTTACGAGAACGCGGTCTCCGATCCTCAACGCGGACTGCATCGATCCGCTCGGGATCTCGAACGGCCGCACCACGAGCGTGTTGAGTATCAGCAGAAACACCAGGAAGACCAGCAGGGTGAGACTGATCCGGCCGCCCGGAAGCCATCCGGCGATCCGCGCCACCGACGACGAACGCGACCGCTCCTCCCGGCCCTCGGGTTCCGGGGTGTCCGCGGAGCCGGAGGGGAGGGAGGAGCGGTCGCGCTCGGTCTGCTGTGCTTCGGTGTCCATCGGGGCCAGATGCTATCCGGCCCCGCTGTGGACTCCGTGGGGGACGTCGGGGGACGCCCCCGGAGGCGCTCAGTTGTCGCGCTTCTCCTTGATCTTCGCCGCCTTGCCGCGCAGCTCGCGCAGGTAGTACAGCTTGGCGCGGCGGACGTCGCCCCGGGTGACGAGCTCGATCTTCTCGACGATCGGGGTGTGCACCGGGAAGGTGCGCTCGACGCCGACGGAGAAGGAGACCTTGCGGACCGTGAAGGTCTCGCGCACCCCGGCGCCCTGGCGGCGGATCACGACGCCCTTGAACTGCTGCACACGGGAGCGGTTGCCCTCGATGACGCGGACGTGGACGTTGACCGTGTCACCGGGGCGGAACGCCGGGACGTCGGTGCGCAGCGACGCGGAGTCGACGGTGTCGAGCAGGTGGGACATTTCGTCTGCTTTCTTCGCTGATGCCACAGGTCATCAACGGACCTAGAGATCTGGGTGAGAGTGCCGTGCCCGTCGGGGCGGACGTCGTGTCCCCCTGTGGCAGGGGCGCACGCCGGACGGCGCACAACAGCCGCCTATTCTTCCACGGCCTCGGTCCTGCGCCAAAATCGGCCGAGGCGCTCCCCCTCCGGGTCGGGCGTCCAGCCCAGGATGGAGAGCATCTCGCGGTCCTTCTTGTCGAAGGCAGCGGGGGCGCAGCGCTCGATCAGGTCGGGCCGGTGGGCCGTCGTGCGCCGCAGTGCCTCGTCGCGGCGCCAGCGGGCGATCTTGCCGTGGTGGCCGCTGAGCAGCACGTCGGGGATGTCCCGGCCGCGCCACTCGGGCGGCTTGGTGTAGACGGGGCCCTCCAGGAGGCTCGCCATGGCGCCGGGCGCGAAGGAGTCGTCCCGGTGCGACTCGGCGTTGCCGAGGACGCCTGGTAGGAGCCGGGCCACCGCCTCCGTGACGACCAGGACGGCCGCCTCCCCGCCGGCGAGGACGTAGTCCCCGATGGAGACCTCGTGGACCGGCATCCGGGTCGCGTACTCGTCGACGACGCGGCGGTCGATGCCCTCGTAGCGGGCCGGGGTGAAGATCAGCCAGGGCCGCTCGGACAGCGCGACGGCGAGTTCCTGGGTGAAGGGGCGGCCGCTCGGGGTGGGAACGATCAGGCAGGGCTGCCGCGCGCCCGCCTCGTAGCCGTCCGCCAGCACCCCGTCCAGGGCGTCGCCCCAGGGCTCGGTCTTCATGACCATGCCGGGGCCGCCGCCGTACGGGGTGTCGTCGACGGTGTGGTGCCGGTCGCGGGTCCAGCCGCGCAGGTCGTGCACCTGGACGTCGAGCTGCCCGCGCGCGCGTGCCTTGCCGACGAGGGAGACGTTCAGCGGCTCCAGGTACTCGGGGAAGATCGTGACGACGTCGAGCCGCATCAGCTCTCGTCCTCCGCGTCGCGCGACGAGGCGGTCTCCGCCCGGTCGTCGATCAGGCCGGGCGGCGGCGTGATGACGGCGCGCTGCTCTGCCAGGTCGATCTCGGCGACGATCTCCTCGACGAAGGGGATCATCACCTCCGAGCCGTCGGGGCGCTCGACGATGAACAGGTCCTGCGAGGGCAGGTGGGAGATCTCGGTGATCCGGCCGACCTCCGTGCCGTCCGCGGTCACCACGTCGAGGTCGACGAGCTGGTGGTCGTAGTACTCGTCCTCGCCCTCGGGCAGTTCCTCCGGGTCGACGTCGGCGATCAGGACGGTGTTGCGCAGGGCCTCGGCGCCGGTGCGGTCGTGGACGCCCTCGAAGCGCAGCAGGAGCCGGCCGCTGTGGACCCGGCCGGTCGCGACGGTGAGCGGCCCCGTGGCGGCGGGGTCGGTGGTGAGGACCGCGCCGGGACCGAGCCTGAGTTCGGGCTCGTCGGTGCGCACCTCGACGGTGACCTCGCCCTTGATGCCGTGGGCGCGGCCGATCCGCGCGACTACCAGCTGCACTGTGCTTGCTCTCCTGTCGGACTGTGCTGTCGGAGGACTGCGCGCCCCCGGGCTCCGTACGACTGCGGGCCGGGGACGGCCCAGTGGCCCTCCCCGGCCCGAGCCGGTGCTGCGTTCGGCGTCAGCGGACGTGGTCCACGTCGACGAGGTCGACACGGACGCCCCGGCCGCCGATGGCGCCCACGACGGTGCGCAGAGCGCGCGCGGTGCGGCCGTTGCGGCCGATCACCTTGCCGAGGTCGTCGGGGTGCACCCGGACCTCCAGCACGCGCCCGCGACGCAGGTCGCGCGAGGCGACCTGCACATCGTCAGGGTTGTCGACGATGCCCTTCACGAGGTGCTCGAGAGCCTCCTCGAGCATGCTCAGGCCTCGGCCGACTCGGACGCGGCGGCAGCCTCGTCCTTCTTCTCCGCCTTCTTCTTCTGGGTGATCGCCTCACCCTTGCCCTCGTCGTCGCCGCCGAGCGCCTCGAACGACGGGCGCGCCTTCTTCGGCTCGGCGACGAGCAGCGGAGCCGGGGCGGGCTCGCCCTTGAACTTCTGCCAGTCGCCGGTCTTCTTGAGGATGGCGAGGACGGGCTCGGTCGGCTGCGCGCCGACACCGAGCCAGTACGCGACGCGCTCGCCGTCCACCTCGATGACCGACGGGTTGTACGTCGGGTGGTACTTGCCGATCTCCTCGATCGCACGGCCGTCACGGCGGGTGCGGGAGTCGGCGACGACGATGCGGTAGTGAGGCGAACGGATCTTGCCCAGACGCTTCAGCTTGATCTTGACTGCCACGGGAGTGGGTTCTCCTGGTTTTGACGTGGTGGGGCACGGCGGAATGCCGCGTGGGGTTGCGGTACCCGAGTGCCCGACGGACGCGTCAGCCGGAGGAGAGAGGGGTCCTGTGCGGCTGTCGAGTACAGCTAGCCATTGTGCCACACCCCGCGGGCCCGCCGTCCGCCGAGGGGGCGGCGCCCGCTCGGCGGGCACGACTGAGCGGCACCCGGCGGACCGGGTGCCGTCCCAGCGGGCCGTACGGCCGCCTCGCGCGTGGGTGCCGCCTGCACGACGTACCCGCTGCGCCGACGCCGCGTGTGAGACCGGCAGCCACGAGATGCCGGTGTGCCACGCGGCGGCGTCAGGCGGCCCCGACCACCTCGGGGATGCGGAACGGCTTCCCGCAGCCGCCGCACACGATCGGCGCCTGGGCCAGTACCGACGGCACGACCCGGACGTTGCGGCCGCAGTCGCAGACCGCCTTGACGCGGACGCCGCCCCCGGAGGAGCCGTGCCGCGCGGCCGGACCCCGGAAGGTACGGCTGGTGTCGGCGGAGGTCGCCGCGGTGTGGGCCTTCAGCGCGCGCTGGAGGCGTTCGATGGTCGGGCGGTAGCGGCGCTTGGCCTCGGGGTTGAGCGTGACCAGGGAGAAGCCGCTGCTCGGGTGCGGCTCCTCGGGGTGATCCAGGCCGAGTTCCTCGGCGATGGCCAGGAATCGGCGGTTGTGGTACCGGCCGGCCCGGGAGGTGTCGCGGACGCCGCGCGAGGCGGCGATCCCGTGGACTGCTTCGTGAAGCAGCCGCTCGAAGGAGAGCTCGTGCCCGCACGCGGACGACGACTCCCCGATCAGGGACTCTGGCGCGGCGAGATCCGGCAGCTCGGGGTGGTACCGCTGAATGTCGGCCCACGCCTGCGCCAGTTCTGCGGCGAGAACAGGTGGTGTCTGTGTCGTGCTCACGTAATGACAACGAGCCGGAGTGCCGCTGTGTTCCGATTCCAGGGCATCCCAAATAATTTGCACGTACCCGTCAGTTGTGAATGATGCACACCGACGAGGGCGGGTGCGCAGATCTGCGGAGAAGCCTCGCAGCTCGCCACAAGCTGGTGCGTAGCCCCACGTACGCCCCCGCGCGCAGGCCGGGCGCGGACGGCCGGGCCGATGGGATTCGCAGATGCGCAAGAGCCGTTTCGGCCGCTCCCGGCTCTCCCCCCGCCGTCCCCTCGGGTTAACGCGCGCCACGGCCGCGACGTTACCGGTCGTGTCCCCAGCGTCCGGCACCGCCCCGTCCCTCCCCGCTCCGCGCCGTCCCTCCCCCGTCCTCCCCCGTCCTCCCCGCTCCGCTCCTGCCCTCCCCGCACATCCCCGTCCCTCCCCGCCGCGTCCCGGCCCGTCCCCTGCCGGACCGGACGCGTGCGGGACTCCCGGCGCCCGCGGGCCCGGCGCGGGAGGTTCCCGGCGCACGCCTGCGGGACGGATGCCTCCGCCGTGGCGCGAGGGTACGGGCCCGGATTACCGGAATGTGAATTCTGGCCATGAACGCGGCCGGGCCGCAAGCAGGTCCTCACGACCCCTGGACGCGGGGACGGGCGCGGAGTTACCTGGCATACGGGGGGAGCGCGAGCGCATGCCACGGGGGCGACGGAATCGGGCATGGCGACAACTCTCTGCGGATTGGGGCGCTTTACATGACACCAACGCTCGTGCGTCAGCACCGGCCGCCCGCGGAAACGGTTCTCCGCGTGGACCGGGGTGCACGCGCGCGTGACTGGTCCGAGATCCAGGAGCGGATGCTGGTCCCGCTCTACGAGGCCGTCTACGAGCGACTGGAGGTGGGCCCCGGCACCAGACTGCTGGGCCTGGGCTGCGGCAGCGGACTCGCCCTGCTGATGGCGGCGTCCCGGGGCGCGGCCGTCACCGGTGTCGAGTCCTCCTCCCCGGAGCGGCTGGCCCTGGCACGGCGGCGGCTGCTTCCCGAGGAGCCCGGCAGAACCCGCGACGGGGACACGCGCACGCGTGCCGACGCCCGGCTGCTCGACGCCCGCCCGCGGGCCGCCGCCCCGGAGGACCCGGCGTACACCCTGGTGACCTCGTTCGAGCCCGTCGGCTGCCCGGCGGACGGCTCGGAAGAGCTGGGGGGGACGCTCGCGGCGGCGGTGCCGCTCGCCCGGCGGGGCTCGCCGGTGGTGCTCGCCGGCTGGGGTCCCCCGGAGCGCTGCGCCACGTCGTCGGTGCTGCGGGTGGCCACGAGACTGGCCGATCCCCTGCGCGGTACGGGCAGCTGGCGTCCCGCGCGGCGCGACGACCTGGAGGAGGCGGCGCGGCGCGCGGGCCTGCGGCCGGACGGTTCGGGCCGGGTGGCCTGCCCGTTCGGCTACGCGGACACCGGCAGCGCGGTGCGCGGACTGCTGTCGACGGGCCTGTTCGACGCGGCGGTCGCCGCGACCGACCGGGCGCAGGTGGACAAGGAGGTGGCGGAGGCGCTGCATCCGCATCAGCGGCGGGACGGCACGGTGTGGATGCCGAACGTGTTCCGCTATCTGATCGCCCGGGTGCCGTGAGGCCGGCGTCCTACGGGGCGTCGTCCTTCTTCAGCCGGGTGATCCCGGCGACCCGGTAGGCGTCGGCCTCCTCCAGGGTCTCGCTCTCCAGCAGCGCGAGCGCGAGTGCGTCCAGCTTCCCGCGGTGGTCGCGGAGTTTGCGGCACGCCTCCTCGTAGCAGCCGTCGACGATGCGGCGCATCTCGTCGTCGATGACGTCGAGGGTCTGCGGCGCCGCGGAGAGGCCGTACGCCTGCTGGGCGTCGCTCGGCAGGGCGGAGAGCCTGCCGACGCGCTCGCTCATGCCCCAGCGGGCGACCATGCCGCGCGCAATGTGGGTGACCTGTTCGAGGTCGTTCTCGGCGCCCGTGGTGACGACGCCGTAGACCACGTCCTCGGCCGCCATGCCGCCGAGGGCGCCGATGATGCGGCCGCGCAGATACTCCTCGGAGTGCGCGTAGCGCTCGACCTCGGGGGTCGACATCGTCACCCCGAGCGCCCGCCCGCGGGGCACGATGGTGACCTTGCGGACCGGGTCGGCGCCCGGCTGGAGCATGCCGAGGAGGGCGTGCCCGCTCTCGTGGTACGCGGTGCGCCGACGGTCCTCCTCGGGCATCACGAGCGTGCGTTCGGCGCCGAGCTGCACCTTCTCCAGCGCCTCGGACAGATGGGCGGCGCTCACCCGGGACTGCTTGCGCCTGACGGCGAGCAGCGCGCCCTCGTTGGCGAGGTTGGCGAGGTCGGCGCCCGTCATGCCGGGGGTCTTGCGGGCCAGCTGGACGAGGTCGACGTCGTCGTCGAGGGGGATCTCGCGGGTGTGGATCCGCAGGATCGCCTCGCGTCCGCGGCGGTCGGGCGGGGAGACGTTGACGACGCGGTCGAAGCGGCCGGGCCGGGTGAGGGCGGGGTCGAGGATGTCGGCGCGGTTGGTCGCCGCGATGACGATCACGCCCTCCGCGCCGGAGAAGCCGTCCATCTCGGTGAGGATCTGGTTCAGCGTCTGCTCGCGCTCGTCGTGGCCGCTCACCGAGGCACCGGCGCCCCTGACCCGTCCGATGGTGTCGATCTCGTCGATGAAGATGATCGACGGGGCCACCTTGCGGGCCTCGGCGAACAGTTCGCGCACCCGGGAGGCGCCCACGCCGACGATCATCTCGATGAACTCGGAGGCGGAGGCGGAGAAGAACGGCACGCCCGCCTCCCCGGCCACCGCCCGCGCCAGCAGGGTCTTGCCGGTGCCGGGCGAGCCCGCGAGCAGCACGCCGCGCGGCATCTTCGCGCCCATGCTGCGATACGCCTCGGGATGCTCCAGGAAGTCGACGACGTCGTCCAGTTCGCCCTTGACCTCGTCGATCCCGGCCACGTCGGCGAAGGTCGTACGGTCCTTGCCGGGCAGGAGCTCGACCGGCTTGGGCGGCGGCTTGCGCCCGAACATGCCGCCCGCGCCGCCGCGTCCCGGGGTGAAGCGCCGGGCGACGAAGATCCACAGGGCGACGATGACGGCGAGGGGCGCCAGCGAGATCAGCAGGTTGGTGAGGAGGCTGCGCTCCTTCACCACCGGCTCGGCGGTCACGGTGACGTCGTTGGCGCTCAGCCGGCGCCAGAGCCCGTCGTCCGCGAAGGCCGGGCGCTGGGTGCGGAACGTGGTGTACCGGCCGCCGCCGGGGTTGTCCCGGGCGCTCTTGAGTTCGCCCTGGATGGCGTCGCCCTTGGAGTAGATCTTGGCGACGTTGCCGGCGCCGACCTGTCGGCTGAACTCGGTGTAGGAGATCGTCGGCTCGTCGCCCCTGCCGAAATAGCTCAGCCCGGCCCACGCCAGCAGGAAGACGATCACCGCGGTCAGGGCGAGGCTCCACCAGCGGCCGCGCATCCGTCGGCCGCCGGGCCGTCCGGGCGGTTCCTCGGGCGTGCCCTCGGTGCGCCACGGCCGGTCGGGAGCCTTGCGTGGTGGCGCCGCGTTGCTCATATCTGGACGTTACGGCAGACGGCGGTCCACGGCACGCGCAAAAAGGGCGCCCCCGTCGGCGGGGGCGCCCTCTGCGGCGCAGGGACGGACCGGGCCCGCGCGGGCCCGGTCAGCCCATGAACTTCTTGAACTCGTCCGGCAGCTCGAAGTCCTGTCCGGCCTGCTGGCCCGGCACCCCGAAGGCGCCGCCGCCCTGAGCGGCCGCGGCCCGGCGGGCGGCCTCCTCCTGCTCCTGCTGCTTGCGCTTCATCGGGTTGCCGGAGCGCTGCTTGCCCTTGGCCTTCTTGGGCTGCTTCTTGGCGCGGCCGGGGCCGCCGCCCATGCCGGGGATCCCCGGCATGCCGGGCATACCGCCGCCCTGGGCCATGCGGGACATCATCTTGCGGGCCTCGAAGAACCGCTCGACGAGGTTCTTCACGGCGCTGACCTCGACACCGGAGCCCTTGGCGATCCGCGCGCGGCGGGAGCCGTTGATGATCGTCGGCTCCTGGCGCTCGGCCGGGGTCATCGACTTGATGATCGCGGCCGTGCGGTCGACGTCGCGCTCGTCGAGGTTGTTGATCTGGTCCTTCATCTGGCCCATGCCGGGCAGCATGCCGAGCAGTTTGGAGAGGGAGCCCATCTTCCTGACCTGCTCCATCTGGGCCAGGAAGTCGTCCAGGGTGAAGTCCTGGCCCTTCTTCGACGCCAGCTTGGAGGCCATTTTCTCGGCCTCTTCCTGACTGAACGTCTTCTCCGCCTGCTCGATCAGGGTGAGCAGGTCACCCATGTCGAGGATGCGGGAGGCCATCCGGTCCGGGTGGAAGGCGTCGAAGTCGCCGAGCTTCTCACCGTTGGACGCGAACATGATCGGCTTGCCGGTGACCTGGCGGATCGACAGGGCGGCGCCACCGCGGGCGTCGCCGTCGAGCTTGGAGAGCACCACGCCGTCGAAGCCGACGCCGTCGCGGAACGCCTCGGCGGTGTTGACCGCGTCCTGGCCGATCATCGCGTCGACGACGAAGAGGATCTCGTCCGGGGAGACCGCGTCGCGGATGTCGGCGGCCTGCCGCATCATCTCCTGGTCGATGCCCAGGCGGCCGGCGGTGTCCACGATCACGATGTCGTGGACCTTGGCCCTGGCGTGCTCGATGGAGTCCTCGGCGACCTTGACGGGGTCCCCCACGCCGTTGCCCGGCTCGGGCGCGTAGACCGCGACACCGGCGCGCTCGGCGACGACGCTCAGCTGGTTCACCGCGTTGGGGCGCTGGAGGTCGCAGGCGACGAGCAGCGGCGAGTGGCCCTGCTCCTTCAGCCAGTGGCCGAGCTTGCCCGCCAGGGTGGTCTTGCCTGCGCCCTGGAGACCCGCCAGCATGATCACGGTGGGCGCGGTCTTGGCGAAGCGCAGCCGCCGCGTCTCGCCGCCGAGGATCGTCACGAGCTCCTCGTTGACGATCTTCAGGACCTGCTGGGCGGGGTTCAGCGCCCGGGAGACGTCGGCGCCGAGGGCGCGCTCCTTGATGTTCTTGATGAACGAGCGGACGACGGGCAGGGCCACGTCCGCTTCGAGGAGCGCGATGCGGATCTCGCGCGCGGTGGCGTCGATGTCCGCCTCGGAGAGCCGTCCCTTGCCGCGCAGGTTCTTGAAAGTCGCTGAGAGGCGATCGGAGAGAGTATCGAACACGGCGCTCGCGGTCCTCGGGGTCGGTGGCAGCTGGGAATCGCCCTCCAGGGTATCCCGGCCGCGCGGGTCGCCGGGATCCCCCGGTTCACCCCCGCAGGGTCTCCTCCAGCTTGCGGGCCACGGACACCGCCTCCTCGCCGGGCAGCGGCGCCCCCTCGGGACCGGTGACGTAGAACGCGTCGACGGCGTTGGCGCCCAGGGTGCCGGCGTGCGCGCTGCGCACCCGCACGCCCGCGTCCTCCAGCGCGCGGCCGATCCGGAACAGCAGCCCCGGCGCGTCCTGCGCCCGCACCTCGATCACCGTGGCCTGCCGGGAGGCGGCCGGGTGGACCGAGACCCGCGGCGGCGGCGCCACCACGCCCCGCCGCCGCGGATGGGCGGCGTCCCGCTCCGCGAGCCGGCCCGCGATGTCCAGCGAACCGTCCAGGGCCCGTACGAGGTCGGCGCGCAGCCGGGCGGCCTGCGGCAGGGAGCCGTACTGGGCGGCGACCCGCCAGTTCAGCAGCAGGACGGTGCCCTCGACGCCGTCGGGCAGCTCGATGGCGCGCAGCTCGGCGGTGCGCACGGTCAGCCGGTGCGTCGCGAGGACGCCGGACACGGCGGGCAGCACGCCCGGCTGGTCCGGTACGGCGATCAGCAGTTCGACCCCGAGCGGCTCCGGATCTCCGGAGGGCGGCTCCCCGGCCGGCGGCTCGGTCTGCGCGCGCAGGGCCAGTACGGGGCTGCCGGTGGCGACCGCCTCCAGGGCGAGCCGCTCCTGCTCGGCGGTGGGCGCGGCGTCCGCGGGCTCCTCGGGGGCGTCCCCGGCGAGCACGGCGGCGACCCGGGCGACGAGGTCGGTGACGAGGGAGGCGCGCCAGGAGGACCAGGCCGCCGGACCGGTCGCGAGGGCGTCCGCCTCGGTCAGGGCGTGCAGCAGCTCCAGGGTGCCCTGCGAGCCGACCGCGTCGGCGACCGCGCGCACGGTGGCGGGGTCCTCCAGGTCGCGGCGGGTCGCCGTCTCGACGAGCAGCAGATGGTGGCGTACGAGGGTGGCGAGCACCGCCACGTCGGCGCGGTCGAAGCCGATGCGCGCGGCCACGTCCCTGACGATGATCTCGCCGGCCGCCGAGTGGTCGCCGGGCCAGCCCTTGCCGATGTCGTGCAGCAGCGCGGCGACCAGCAGCAGGTCGGGGCGGTGGACGCGGCGGGTGAACCCGGAGGCCCGTACGGCCGTCTCGATCAGGTGCCGGTCGACGGTCCACACGTGCACGGCGTTGCGCTGGGGGCGGCAGCGCACCCGCTCCCAGTCGGGCAGCAGCCGGGTGATCAGCCCCTCGGCCTCCAGCGCCTCCCACACCTCCACGGTGGGCCGGCCGGAGCCCAGCAGGGTGACCAGCTGCTCGCGGGCCTCGGCGGGCCAGGGCGCCGGCAGCGGGCGCACCCCGGCAGCCATCCGCCGTACGGCGTGCAGGGAGAGCGGGAGTCCGGCCTGCGCGGCGGCGGCCGCGGCCCGCAGGGGCAGGACGGGGTCGCGGTCGGGGCGCGCGGCACGGGCGAGCACCACCTCGCCGTCCTGCTCGACCACCCCCTCGGCCAGCGGGGAGCGCTCGACGGCGGGCCTGCCCCCGCCCATGAGGGCGCGCAGCCTGGGCCGCACGGCGCGCGCCCGCAGGACGCGCCCCACTTCGCGCCAGGTGACATCGCCGGCGTAGGCGATCACCCGGGCCGCCTCGTACACCTGCCGCAGCAGGGTGTCGGCGTCGAGCAGTCCGAGTTCGGCGGCGACCTGGTCCTGCTCCTGGAGGGCGAGCCGGTCGGTGGCCCGCCCGGTGGCCAGGTGCAGGGCGTCCCGTGCGTCGAGGAGCCGGCGCCGGGCGTCGTCGAGGCCCTCGCGCGGGGCGTCTGCCAGCCAGGACGCGGCGACGGCGCGCAGGATGGTGGCGTCCCGCAGTCCGCCGCGCGCCTCCTTCAGATCGGGCTCCAGCAGGTACTGCAGCTCGCCCTGGCGCTCGGCGCGCTCGGCGGCCAGCTCCTGGAGTTCGGGCAGCCGCCTGGACGCCTGGTTGCGCCAGTCGGCGAGGACGGCGGTGCGCAGCCCGGCGGTCAGGGAGGCGTCGCCCGCGACGTGGCGGGCGTCGAGCAGGCCGAGCTGGACCTTGAGGTCGTCGGCGGCCGTCCTGCGGGCCTCGGCGGGTGTGCGCACCGAGTGGTCGAGGGCGAGGCCCAGGTCCCACACCGGGTACCAGACGCGGTCGGCGAGCGCGGCCACCGCGCCGCTGTCGCCGCCGTCGTGCAGCAGGAGCAGGTCGAGGTCGCTGCGCGGGGAGAGCTCACCGCGGCCGTAGCCGCCGACGGCCACCAGGGAGACCCCGCGCGCGCCCTCGGCACCGGCCGCGAACAGGCCGCTCAGCCATGCGTCGGTCAGCCGCGCGAGGGCGGCACGGCGCGGCGGCCCGGACCGCGTCCCCTCGGTGAGGAGACGCAGCCGGGCCGCCGCGTAGCCGCTGGGTCCCGAGTCCTCTGCATCCGTGGAAACGTCCGTGCTCGTCACCCAGCGACTCCTGTTCTGTTCGCCCGTCTCAGAGCGCGTCGGGCCCGCGCTCGCCGGTCCGGACCCGTACGGCCGTCTCGACCGGGAGCGACCAGACCTTCCCGTCGCCGATCTTGCCGGTGCGGGCTGCCTTGACGACGACGTCGATCAGCTGCTCGGCGTCGTCGTCCTCGACCAGGACCTCGATACGGATCTTCGGGACCAGGTCGACGGTGTACTCGGCGCCGCGGTAGACCTCGGTGTGGCCACGCTGCCGACCGTAGCCGCTGGCCTCGGTGACCGTCAGTCCGTGCACGCCGAAGGCCTGGAGGGCCTCCTTGATCTCGTCGAGCCGGTGCGGCTTGACGACGGCGGTGATGAGCTTCATGCGTCCACCTTCTTGCTCTCGGCCGCGGGCACCGGGGCGGGGGCCGCGGCTGCGGTCCGGGCGGCACCGCCGCCGGCGCCGCTGAAGTCGTACGCGGTCTCGGCGTGCTCGGCCTGGTCGATGCCGGCGATCTCGTCGTCCTCGGAGACCCGCATGCCGATCGTCCGGTCGAGGAGGAAGGCGAGGACCGCGGAGACGATCAGAGAGTAGGCCAGGACGGCGAAGACGCCCGCGCACTGCTTCCAGAACTGGGTCAGGCCGCCGCCGTAGAAGAGGCCCGCGACGTCGGACTGGCCCTTGCCGCTGGCGAAGAAGCCGATCAGCAGGGAGCCGACGACACCGCCGACCAGGTGGACCCCGACGACGTCGAGCGAGTCGTCGTAGCCGAGCTTGTACTTCAGGCCCACGGCCATGGCGCACAGCAGACCGGCGATGGCTCCGACGGCGATCGCGCCGAGCGGGGTGACCGCGCCGCCCGCCGGGGTGATGGCGACCAGACCGGCGACCGCGCCGGAGGCGGCGCCCAGCGTGGTGAACGCGCCGTGGCGGATCTTCTCGTAGAGGAGCCAGGCGAGCATGGCGGCGGCGGTGGCGACCTGCGTGTTGACGAACATCAGCGCGCCCACGCCGTCGTCGTTGCCGAGCCAGGAACCGGCGTTGAAGCCGAACCAGCCGAACCACAGGAGCGCCGCGCCCAGCATGACCAGCGGCAGGCTGTGCGGGCGCATCGGGTCGCGCTTGAAGCCGACCCGCTTGCCGATGACGAGGATCACGCCGAGCGCCGCGGCACCGGCGTTGATGTGGACCGCGGTGCCGCCGGCGAAGTCGATCACACCGAGTTCGTAGGCCCAGCCGCCGGCGCCCCAGACCCAGTGCGCGACGGGGAAGTAGACGATCGTGGCCCACAGGGCGACGAACAGCGCCCAGGCGGTGAACTTGACGCGGTCCGCCAGGGCGCCGCTGATCAGCGCCGGTGTGATGACCGCGAACATCAGCTGGAAGACCAGGAAGACGAAGACCGGGATGGTGTAGCCGTCCCACAGCTCCGTCAGCCCGATGTTGCTCAGGCCCACCCAGTCGGAGTTCCAGCCGATGAGGCTGCCGGAGTCGGTGCCGAACGCCATCGAGAAGCCGTACAGCACCCACAGGATGGTGACGATCCCCAGGCTGATGAAGCTCATCATCAGCATGTTCAGGGTGCTCTTGACGCGGACCATGCCTCCGTAGAAGAAGGCAAGGCCCGGGGTCATGAGCATCACCAGGGCGGAACAGATGAGCATGAAACCCGTGTTGGCGGCGGACAGCCCGGGGGCGTCTGCCGCGAGCGTGATGGCTGGAGCCATCGGCGTCTCCTCGTCGTAGGTACGGCCCCGTGCGGGCGAAGCCTGGGCGGAGTGAGGGGTGGGCCGGTTATGCGCCATGAGATTGGCGCAGCGCCGTTTCGGTGGAGGCCCCTCGCTGTTTCGCCGCCGTGACGAAGGCGCCGGGCGTGTTACGCGTGGGTGAACGGGCGGATCGGCCGCGCGGTCGTCGCCGCGGCACGGCCGTCGCCGCGGGAAAAGGGCCGGCCGCGGCCGGCCTTCCGATGACCTGGCACGGGGGAGCCGAGTCGGGCGGTTCGGGAGGGCCGGCCGCGGCCGGGGTTCTGCGGGTTCCCGGGGTCTGCCGGGCGTCAGACCGCCTCGGCGGCCTCGGGGAGTTCCACCGCGAGCTTGTCGGTGAGGTCGACGACCTCGGCGAGATCGCCGAAGTCGCGCGCCGCGGTGTCGATGGTCTTTCGGATACGAGTGTTCACGCGCTCGGAGCGCACCTTCTTGGCGGTCCGCATGGCCTGTTCGGCGTACACGGTGCTCTGCTCGGGCTCGCGCCGCAGCAGGTGGACCGTGGCCATGCCGATGAGGTTCAGCGCGTACGACCGCTGGTGCTCGTCGTCCTTGGCGAACAGGTCCACGGCCCGCTGCATCACGGGCTCGGCCAGCGAGGCGTACGTCGGGCTGCGGCCCGCGACATAGGCCAGATCGCGGAAGGAGTGGGAGTTCTCGCCGTACAGCTCGGCCTCGGAGAAGAAGCGGATCCAGTCGGGATCGGGCTCGTCCCAGTCCTCGGCGTCGGCGAAGGTGTCCTCGGCCATCCGGACGGCGCGCTTGCACTTGCCGGGCTGGCCCATGTTGGCGTAGGCGCGGGCCTCCATCGCATACAGCATCGACTGGGTGCGTGGGCTCGCGCAGTCCCGGCTGCCGTACTGGGCGAGGTGGATCAGCTCCAGGGCGTCGTCGGGCCGGCCGAGGTGGATCATCTGCCGGCTCATGCTGGACAGCACGTACGAGCCGAGGGGCCGGTCACCGGCCTCCTTCGCGGCGTGCAGCGCGAGGACGAAGTACTTCTGGGCGGTGGGCTGGAGACCGACGTCGTACGACATCCACCCCGCCAGCTCGGCCAGTTCCGCCGCGACCTTGAACAACTTCCGCGCGGTGCAGTCCGGCTGGGGCTCCTGGAGCAGGTCGGTCACCTCGTGCAGCTGGCCGACGACCGCCTTGCGGCGCAGCCCGCCGCCGCACTGGGCGTCCCACTGCCGGAACATCACGGTGGTGGACTCCAGCAGGTCCAGCTCGGGCCGGGACAGCCGGCCGCGCGCCCGGGAGGACGGCACGGGCCGGTCCTCCCGGTACAGGGCGGGCGGCGCGGGGACCAGCCAGCGCTGCATGGGCTCGATCAGCGCCGGGCCCGCGGACAGGGCGAGCGAGCTCCCGAGGAAGCCGCGCCGGGCCAGCATCAGGTCGCTGCGCGAGAACTCGCCGAGCAGGGCCACCGTCTGCGGGGCCGTCCAGGGCAGGTCCACCCCGGACACGGACGGTGACTGGCGGGCGGCGCGCAGGCCGAGGTCCTCGACGGAGACCACACAGCCGAACCGCTCCGAGAACAGCTCCGACAGGATGCGCGGGATCGGCTCGCGGGGGTTCTCGCCGTCCAGCCAGCGGCGTACGCGCGAGGTGTCCGTGGAGATGTGGCTGGCGCCCAACTGGCGTGCACGGCGGTTCACTTGGCGGGCGAGCTCGCCCTTCGACCAGCCGCTGCGCACGAACCAGGACGCGAGCAGCTCGTTCGGGCGCTTGTCGGTGTGCGCTGCGCCACCGCCAGTCGTGCCGCTCTCCCCGTTGCCGCTCACTGGAACGCCCCCATCCCTTGGACCACTTGTCACTGAGTGCGCCAAGCCTTATCAGAATGCCGGTAAATACCGTCGCCCGTCCGGCAGTTCTCACCCTTCGAACGGAAAGCCGACTTGCCTGCGGCATACCCGAGCGTGCATGCGCCCCGAGGCTCCGAGCACACACAGTAATCCTACGATCACGGCCCCAGCCATGGCGGTCCCGGAAACGCCACCATTCGCCACCCCATCGAATGAACTCTCGCCCGGCGCAACACGATTCACTTGACAGAGGACGGCCGGAAGCAGGCGGAACGAAGCACTCAGGGGCGCGTGTCGCCGCATCCACCACCCCGGGCACCCCGATGCGCCGCGTGAACCGGGGGCCGCGCCGGGTACGGGCCCTTCCGGAGAACACAGAGGGTCACCACCCGCATCCGCGTCGTAACCACCGGCGTACTGGACCCGTTGGAGAGGGCATGGGCTTCACGATCGGCGCCATCCGCGAGATCCGGTCCGGCACGCGTCGGCGCGGCCGCTCCTCGGAGTGCACGGCCGTCGCCGAGTTCACCGGACTCTGGGGCTGGGACGTGGTCCCGGGCGCCCGGACCGCGGGGGGCGCCTGCTCCTGCGGCCGCCGCGACTGCGCCGCGCCCGGCGCGCACCCGCTGGACTTCGCGCCCCCGGTCCCCGCGGGCGCCACGCTCGGCGAGGCGACGCGGGCCTGGTCGGAGTTCCCCGGCGCGGCGGTGATGCTCCCCGTGGGGCGGGCGTTCGACGTGATCGAGGTGGCCGAGGCGGCCGGGCGCCGGGCCCTGACCCGGCTGGAGCGCATGGGCCTGCCCGTCGGCCCCGTGACCGCCACCCCCGACGGGCGGGCCCACTTCTTCGTCGCCCCCGGCGCCGCCGCGGACCTCGCGCAGACCCTCTACCGCATGGGCTGGGACGACCGCACCCGGCTCGACCTGCGCGGCCTCGGCCCCGGCGCCTGTGTCACGGCGCCCCCGTCCGACCGCGGCGGCCTGGGCCCCGTGCGCTGGCTGCGCCCGCCGTCGCTGGACACGGCGAGGAAGCCGCCCGCGGCCCGGCTGCTGCTGGGGACGCTGGCCTACGTGTCGCATCGGTCGCGCGCCTGACGGCACCCGCGGGCGGACACAGCGAAGCGCCCGTTCCCCGACTGCACCTCGGGGAGCGGGCGCTTCTTCGGCGGCCGTCGCGGATCCGAGGCCGTGCGGACAGGAGGTGGGTCACTCGCCGATCAGGGCGTCCACGAAGGCTTCCGGCTCGAACGGCGCCAGGTCGTCAGCGCCCTCGCCCAGGCCGATGAGCTTCACCGGCACACCCAGCTCCCGCTGGACGGCCACGACGATGCCGCCCTTGGCGGTGCCGTCCAGCTTGGTGAGCACGATGCCCGTGATGTCGACGACCTCGGCGAAGACGCGCGCCTGCACGAGGCCGTTCTGCCCGGTGGTGGCGTCCAGGACGAGCAGCACCTCGTCGAGCGGGGCGTGCTTCTCCACGACGCGCTTGACCTTGCCGAGCTCGTCCATGAGCCCGGTCTTGGTGTGCAGGCGCCCGGCGGTGTCGATGAGCACGACGTCGCAGCCCATCTCCTTGCCCTCCTTCACCGCGTCGAAGGCGACGGAGGCGGGGTCGCCGCCCTCCGGCCCGCGCACGGTGTAGGCGCCGACGCGCTCGCCCCAGGTCTGGAGCTGGTCGGCGGCGGCGGCACGGAAGGTGTCGGCGGCGCCCAGGACCACGCTGCTGCCGTCGGCCACCAGGACGCGGGCGAGCTTGCCGGTGGTGGTGGTCTTGCCGGTGCCGTTGACGCCGACGACCATGACGATGCCGGGCCCGCTCGCCTCCGGCTCGGTGCGGACCGTGCGGTCCAGGTCGGGGCCGACCAGCTTGAGCAGTTCCTCGCGCAGCAGGCCGCGCAGCTCCTCGGGGGTGCGGGTGCCGAGCACCTTGACGCGCGCGCGCAGCCCGTCGACGAGCTCCTGGGTGGGCTGCACGCCGACGTCGGCGGTGAGGAGGATGTCCTCGATCTCCTCCCAGGTGTCCTCGTCGAGGTGCTCGCGCGACAGGAGCGTGAGCAGCCCCTTGCCCAGGGCGTTCTGCGAGCGGGACAGGCGGGTGCGCAGCCGGATCAGCCGGCCGGCGGTGGGCTCCGGGACCTCCAGCTCGGTCGGCGCGAGCTCCTCGGCGACCGGGGGTTCCCCGACGGCGGTCGTGCCGCCGGGGAGGTCCACCTCCTCGATCGTCCGGCGCGGCTCGTCGCGCGGTGTCTCGGCCTCGTCGCCGACGTGCGGCTCGGCCGGGGGGGCGGTGATGTCGGGGGCGGCGGGCGGCGGGGGCGGCTGCTTCTTGCGGCGGGTGCCGACGACGAGCCCGCCGATCGTGCCGAGGACCACCACGGCGATGACTACAGCAAGGATGACGATGTCCATAACGCGTCCAGTATCGGCCATGGAGTCCCGGGACGGCCCTATGGATGTCTGACACACCGTCAGCTAAGGTCCGCCTTCACAGCCGCCCGGTGAAGGGGGACCCCGATGCCCGTCACGGTCGTACGCTTCAACCTCGTCGAGCCCGGCGCGCGCCCCGCCTCCCTCCGGGACCGCTACCGGGCGGCCCTGGAGATGGCCGCGTACGCCGACGAGCACGGGATCTCCACCGTGCAGACCGAGGAGCACCACGGCGCCGACGACAACTGGATGCCCTCGCCGTTCGCGTTCGCCGCGGCGGTCTTCGGGGCGACACGGCGGCTGGCGGTCACGGTCTCGGCGATCATCGGCCCGCTGCACGACCCGCTGCGGCTCGCCGAGGAGATCGCCGTACTGGACCTGCTGAGCGGCGGCCGGCTGGTGACGGTGGCCGGAATCGGGTACCGGCCCGAGGAGTACGCCCTGTTCGACGTGGAGTGGAAGCGGCGCGGCCGGCTCCAGGACGAGCTGCTGGAGACCCTGCTGGCGGCGTGGACCGGCGAGGAGTTCCACTACCGCGGCCGTACGGTGCGGATCACGCCCCGGCCGTTCACCGAGCCGCATCCGCCGCTGCTGGTGGGGGGCTCCTCCGAGGCCGCCGCGCGCCGGGCCGCCCGCCTCGGCCTGCCGTTCTTCCCCAGCGCGCACCTGCCGGAACTGGAGGCGTACTACAAGGAGCGGCTGGTGGAGTACGGCACCGAGGGCTGGACGATGATGCCCGCCGCCGAGACGCCGCTGCTGCACGTCGCGGAGGACCCCGACCGGACCTGGGCGCGGTACGGCGCCCACTTCCTGCACGAGGCGCGCACCTACGCCTCCTGGCAGTCCGGCGGAATCCGCTCGGCGGTGCGCTCGGGGGCGCGGACGGTGCGGGAGCTGCGGGCCGAGGGCGTCTACCGGATCGTGACGCCCGAGGAGTGCGCGGCGCTGGGCGCCGACACCTACGTCCTGCACCCGCTGGCGGGCGGGATGCCGGTGGAGGAGGGGTGGCGCGGGCTGCGGCTGTTCTGCGAGCGGGTGCTGCCCCGGCTCGGCGCCTGACGTCCGCGGGCCCGCGCCGCCCCCGCGCTCAGCCCATCTCCTCCAGCTTCTTGCCCTTGGTCTCGGGCACGAACCTGAGGATGAACGGGATGGAGAGGAAGGCGAACACCGCGTACATGACGTAGGTGAGCGACAGGTTCCACTCCGCGAGGTCCGGGAAGGTGATCGTGACGACCCAGTTGGCGATCCACTGGGCCGAGGCGGCCACGCCCAGGGCGGCGGCGCGGATCCTGTTCGGGAAGACCTCGCCCAGCATGACCCAGACGACCACGCCCCAGGAGAGGGCGAAGAAGAGCACGAAGGCGTTGGCGGCGATCAGCGCCACGTAGCCCTGCGCGGCCGGCAGCGGGTCGCTGCCGTTCTGGAACGAGAAGGACCAGGCCGCCGCCGCGAGCGAGATGCCCATGCCGACGGAGCCGATGAGCGCGAGCGGCCTGCGGCCGATGCGGTCCACGAAGATCATCGCGATCACGGTGCCGATGATGTTGACGATCGAGGTCTCGAACGAGTAGAAGAACGAGCTCGACGGGTCGACGCCGACGGACTGCCACAGCAGGTTCGAGTAGTAGAAGATGACGTTGATGCCGACCAGCTGCTGGAAGACGGAGAGGCCGATGCCGATCCACACGATGGGCAGCAGGCCGAACCGGCCGCCGAGCAGGTCCTTGAACGTCGACTTGTGGTCGCCGCGCATGGCCCGCTCGATCTCGGCGACACGGGCGTCCAGGTCGACGCCGCCCTCGACGTCGGCGAGGACCTTCCTGGCGTCGCCGATGCGGCCGGCGCCGATCAGGAAGCGCGGGGACTCGGGGATGGCGAACGACAGCAGGCCGTAGACGAGGGCCGGCAGGAGCATCACGCCGAGCATCCACTGCCAGGCTTCCAGGCCCGCGACCGTGCCGCGCTCCCTGCCGTCGGCCAGGTTGAGGATCGCCCAGTTCACGAGCTGGGAGACCGCGATGCCGATGACGATGGCCGCCTGCTGGAAGGAGGCGAGCCGGCCCCGGTAGGCGGGCGGGGCGACCTCGGCGATGTAGGCCGGGCCGATCACGGAGGCCATGCCGATGGCGATGCCGCCGAGGACGCGCCAGGCGGCGAGGTCCCAGGCGGCGAAGGGCAGGGCGGAGCCGACGGCGCTCACGGCGAACAGCACCGCCGCGATCTGCATGACGCGGATCCGGCCGATGCGGTCGGCTATGCGGCCGGCGATCGCGGCGCCCAGGGCGCTGCCGAGCAGGGCACTGGCGGCGACGGTGCCGGTGACCCCGGAGCTGAGGTCGAACCGGGCCTGGATGCCGCCGTTGGCCCCGTTGATGACGGAGCTGTCGTAGCCGAAGAGGAAGCCGCCCATGGCGGCCGCCGCGGTGATGAAGACGACGTGCCCCAGATGTTCGGGGTGCGCCGTCCTGCCCGCCGGCGTGGGGGCCTTCGCTGTGCTGGTCACGTGTACTCCTCGGGCCACCGGCAACACTGCCGGGTGGGGGTCAGCCGCTTCAGATGGCGATATCTGAAGACAAGAACAACGTTGCAGACCCTATTCCTTCAGGTTCCGAAGTCGTTACCGGTACGACTGTGAGATTCGAGACGTGACGAAGCGACACGTGTTCATTCCTTGAAGAAACGGAGGAGGTCAGCGGAGCCGCTGGCTGATGACCTTCGAGACGCCGTCGCCCTGCATGGAGACGCCGTACAGCGCGTCGGCGACCTCCATCGTGCGCTTCTGGTGCGTGATCACGATGAGCTGCGAGGCCTCCTGCAGCTCCTGCATGATGCGGATCAGCCGCTGGAGGTTGGTGTCGTCGAGAGCGGCCTCGACCTCGTCCATGACGTAGAACGGGCTGGGCCGGGCCTTGAAGATCGACACCAGCATGGCGACGGCCGTCAGCGACCGCTCGCCGCCGGAGAGCAGGCTGAGCCGCTTGACCTTCTTGCCCGGCGGGCGGGCCTCGACGTCGATGCCGGTGGTGAGCATGTTGTCGGGGTCGGTGAGGACCAGCCGCCCCTCGCCGCCGGGGAACAGCCGGCTGAAGACGCCCTCGAACTCACGGGCGGTGTCCCGGTACGCCTCGGTGAAGACCTGCTCGACGCGCTCGTCGACCTCCTTGACGACCTGGAGCAGATCCGCGCGCGTCTTCCTCAGGTCCTCCAACTGCTCACTGAGGAAATTGTGCCGCTCCTCCAGCGCCGCGAACTCCTCCAGCGCCAGCGGGTTGACCTTGCCGAGCTGCTGGTAGGCGCGCTCGGCCGCCTTGAGCCGCTTCTCCTGCTCGGCGCGCGCGAACCGCCGGGGCTGGTTGCGCGGGTGCCCGGGGTCCTCGGGCAGTTCCTCACCATCGGCGGGCGGCGACGGCGGCACCGGCTGGTGCGGGCCGTACTCGGAGACGAGGCCCGCCGGCTCCACGCCCAGCTCCTCCAGCGCCCTGGTCTCCAGCTGCTCGATCCGCATCCGCTTCTCGGCGCCCAGAACCTCGCCGCGGTGCACGGAGTCGGTCAGCTTGTCGAGTTCGGCCTTGACGTCGCGGCCCGCGGTACGGGCGGCGGCGAGCTCCTGCTCACGGCGGGCCTTCGCCGCCTCCGCCGCGGCGCGCTCCCGCTCGGCGCGGGCCAGGGACACCTCGACGTGCGCGAGCAGCTGCCGGGCGCCGGAGGCCACGGCCTGCGCGACGGCCGCCTCGTGCCGCAGCCGGGCCGTGCGCTGCTCGGCACGCGCGCGTGCCTCACGCTCCGCGCGGGCGGCCCGGTCCAGCGAGTCGGCGCGTCCGGCCAGCCCCTTGACGCGTTCCTCGTGGGTACGGACCTGGAGGCGGGCCTCCATCTCGGTCTGGCGCGCGTTGGCGCCGTCGGCCGCGAGCCGGTCCCGCGCCGAGGTGTCGGGCTCCTCGTCGACCGGCATCTCCTCGGCGACGGCCAGCCGTTCGGCCAGCTCCTCGGCGTCCCCGAGTGCCTTGTCGAGCGCCTCCTGGGCGCGCGCGGCGGCGGCGACCGAGCGCTCGGCCTCGCCCGCGGCACCGCGCGCCTGCCCGGCGAGCCCGCCGAGCTGCTGCGCGACGGCCGACTTCTCCCGGTCCGCGGTCCTGCGCCGCTCCCCCAGCTCCTCCACCAGCGCAGCGCACTCGGCACGCCGCCCGGCCGCCGCGTGCTGCGCCCCGGTCAGCTCCTCGCACCGCACGGCGAGCCGCTCCAGTTCGTCGGCGGCCTCGTCCACGGAGGCCCGCACCTCGATCAGGCTCGGCGCCCCGGCGGAACCGCCGTGCGCGAAGTGCGCGCCCAGCAGGTCGCCCTCGGCGGTCACCGCGGTGAGCGCGGGGTGCGCGTGGACCAGGTCCTCCGCGTCCTCCAGGGTGCCGACGACGACGATGCCGCGCAGCAGCCGGCGTACGGCGGGCAGCAGCTCCCCGGGGCCCGCGACCAGGTCCGCGGCATACGTCAGCCCGTCCCCGCGCGGCTCGTCGGGTACGCCGCCCGGGGCGCCGGCCGGCAGGAGCGCGGCCCGTCCGCCGTCCTGTTTGCGCAGCAGCCGGATCGCCTCCGCGGCGGCGGCCGGTGAGCTGACGGCGACCGCGTCCGCCGCCGCGCCGAACGCGGCCGTCAGCGCGGTCTCGTGGCCGGGGGTGACGGTCAGCAGTTCCGCCGCCGGGCCGAGGAGGCCGGTCAGCCGGTCGCGGGCGCCGAGCAGGCTCCCGGTGCCGTCCTTGCGGCGCAGGCCCAGCGCCAGCGCCTCGTGGCGGGCCTGGGTCGCGGCACGCCGCCGCTCGGTCGCGGTGACCGCCTCGCGTGCCTCGGTGAGGGCGGCCTCGGCCTCCGCGAGCCGGGCCCTCGCGCTCTCGTGCCGCCCGGCGAGTTCGGCGTCCCCCGCGTCGAGTCCGTCGACCTCCGCCCGCAGCACCTCGTACTCCTGCTGGGCGGCGGCGGCGCGCTCCTGGGCCGCGTCGCGCGCGGCGGCGAGCCGGTCGATCTCGGACTGGGCCGCGGCGGCGCGTGAACGGGCCGCGTTGACCTGCCCGTTCAGCCGGGCGAGCCCTTCGCGGCGGTCGGCGATGGCACGGGCGGCGTCCTTCAGCCGGCGCTCCTCCAGGGCGAGTTCACGCTCCAGGTCGGCGCGGTGGGCGACGGTGTCCTCCAGGGCACGTTCGGCCGCCTCCAGCGCCGCTTCCAGCTCGGCCTCCTGCTCACGGACGCGGGCGGCCTCGCGCTCCATGTCCTCGGGGTCGCGGCCGCGGCGCTCCTCCGGCGGCGCGGACGTCGCGCTCTTCACGCGCGCGTCGGCCAGTGAGACCGTGCCGCGCACCCGCTCGGCGAGCTGCGAGAGCTCGTACCAGGTCTGCTGGGCGCGGTGCAGCCGGGGGGCCAGCTGCCGCACCTCGTCCTCCAGCGCGCCCTCGCGCTGGAGGGCCCGGCGCAGCTCCTGCTCGGCGCTCTCCTTGCGCTCCTTCAGGGCGGCCTCGTCGGCGACCTCGGCCCGCAGCGCCTGGCGCAGCCGTACGAGGTCGTCGGCGAGCAGGCGCAGCCGGGCGTCGCGCAGGTCGGCCTGGATGACGGCGGCCCTGCGGGCGACGGCGGCCTGGCGGCCCAGGGGCTTGAGCTGGCGGCGCAGTTCGTCGGTGAGGTCCTGCACGCGCGCGAGGTTGGCCTGCATCGCGTCCAGCTTGCGCAGCGCCTTCTCCTTGCGCTTGCGGTGCTTGAGGACGCCGGCGGCCTCCTCGATGAAGGCGCGCCGCCCCATGGGGTCCGCGTGCAGGACGGAATCGAGCTGGCCCTGGCCGACGATGACGTGCATCTCACGGCCGATGCCGGAGTCGGAGAGCAGCTCCTGGATGTCCAGCAGACGACAGGTGTCGCCGTTGATCTGGTACTCGCTGCCGCCGTTGCGGAACATGATCCGCGTGATGGTGACCTCGGCGTACTCGATGGGCAGCGCGCCGTCGGAGTTGTCGATGGTCAGGGACACCTCGGCACGCCCCAGCGGAGGGCGGCCGGTGGTGCCGGCGAAGATGACGTCCTCCATCTTGCCGCCGCGCAGCGACTTCGCGCCCTGCTCGCCCATGACCCAGCTGAGGGCGTCCACGACGTTGGACTTGCCCGACCCGTTCGGGCCGACGACACACGTGATGCCGGGCTCGAACCGGAGCGTGGTCGCCGAGGCGAACGACTTGAACCCCCGGAGGGTCAGGGCCTTGAGGTGCACGCCGCCGGACTCTACCGCCCGGGGATGTCCCGCTCCATGAACGAACGGTTTCGCCGTTGAACGCGCAGGGCACACCAGACGTGAAGAGGGTGAAAGGATGCGCGGGCCGACAACCCGCGGAGGCGGGGCGGGCACCACGGGGCGACGGGGGCGCAGACGACAAGAAAGAAGGGACGCCGAGGCGTCCCTTGCGACTTCCGACGGCCGAGGGGACCGGCCGTCCGACGACTGAGCGGTTGGATACGGGCACCCCGACCAATGCGGTGCTGTCGTGGAGCGGTGCAGTGATCAGGTGAGCGCAGGCTCCGCCTGGTGTGCGTCGATGCTCTCCATGATCCTGTCGTGAGAAGCGGCAGCCTGCAGCGCGTCGTTCTCCGCCTGGATCCGGCCGAGCTCGGATTCCAGGTCCTGGACACGCTGCTGGAGCCGTCGCATCTCGGCGAGGAGTCGCGGGTCGGAGCCGCCGACGTAACCGAGAAGCGCCTTTGCCATGATGGATGGTCCTCCACACTGAGTGACCGACCGAAGCGGTGTGGGTCGTGAGGGATTCGCACCCGCGGCTGCCTGACGGACAGGAGATGTGCTGCCGTTCAGCCACGCCAAACAGCTGAGGTGCGCGGGGCTTTCAGCGTCTCACCAAAAAGTTTGACGGTCAACACGATCACAGCCCGTATCGGCGGGAAACCCGGGGCGCCCGCCCGGCCCGCGGCGGTGCGGCGACTCCTGCGGGCCCCTGGGGGCACGGCGGTCATCCGTGGGGGGCGAGCCTGCCACTACGGGCCGTTCTTGGCAACCACCTGCCGCTTTTCACCGGGGGCGGGCGCCGCGAGCGGATGCCCGCGCCCGCTCGGGGGCCGGTTCGCGGATCCGGCTCAGCGGATGGCGAAGCCGTCGTACCCGCCGCGAGGTGTGTCCCAGATCTCGGTGACGCCGTCCACCCGTCCGGGCGTGTCGTCGCCCTGGAGCCAGTCGAGGAGTCCCTCGCAGCCGCCGCGGGCGCCCTCCGCGACCACCTGCACCCGGCCGTCGTCCAGATTGAGAGCAAAACCACTCAGCCCGCCGATCTCCAGGGCCTTGGCCCGTGTGAACCAGCGGAAACCCACGCCCTGGACCCGTCCGCGCACCCAGGCGACCAACCGCACATCCTCGCTCATGACGGCAACCTAGCGGTCCGATGTCGCACAGGGCACTTCCTCCCCCGGCGCCATGCGGTACCGTCCCGACCCAATGAATCTCATATGAAACTCACTCGATCGTGTGAGTTGTGTGAGGACGTCGAGACCGACCGCAGGGACGAGGAAGGCCAGGACATGGGACGCCACCGACGCTCCGACGCCGACCGCGCCGGAGGCCGCGCCCCGGGCGTCACGCGGACGGACGGCTCGGACACGCAGAGCCGCGACCCGCTGAACCCGAACGGCGACCGCCCCGTCATGGGCATCGCGCCCTACCTGAACCCGGAGGCGTACGCGGAGGCCTACGCCAGGAGCGACGCGTACCTGTTCGCCTCGGAAGACGGCCGCGACGGCTACGACCGGCTCACCGCCGCCACGACCTTCCCGGACGACGGGACGGCCGTGTTCCGCAGTGCCGGCTTCAGCCCCGACGCCGGGGCCCCGCGGCCGGGCGGCGGTCACCGACGCCGAAAGAAGAAGGCCGTCGCCCCGGTGAAGACCGGGCTGCTCGGCGTCTCTGCGGCGGTCGCCCTGGGCACCGTCGCGGTGGCCACGGGCGTGGTCCCCGGCATCGGCGACTACAAGCTCGGCGGCGGCAGCGGCGCGGACCGGGTGCAGGCTGCCGACAGCCCGACCAACCTGCCCAGCGAGCTGGGCGGCACGTCGGGGAGCGCCGGGGAACTGCCGAGCGGCGGCCCCACGAGCCCCGAGGTGCGGCGGCCCGGCTCGCCGACGCCGTCGACGCCGCCGTCGTCGTCGGCCGCGCCCTCGAAGACCCCGTCGGAGAAGCCGTCGGCGACACCCGGCGAGAAGCCGGCCCGGACGCCGTCCCGCAAGGCGGCGAAGGCCCCGGAGAAGAAGCCGGAACCGCCTCGCGGCGCACAGAGGACCGAGGCGCCGGTGACGGTGTCCGCGGAGGCCGCCGCCTCGGCCGAGGTGCTGAGGCTCGTCAACGTCGAGCGGGTCCAGGCGGGCTGCAGCCCGGTCGCCGCCAACAGCGGGCTGTCCGACCTCGCGCAGAACTTCACCGAGGACATGGCGAAGCGCGGCTTCTTCGACCACACCGACCCCGACGGCGCCTCCCCCTGGGACCGGGCCGCGAAGGCCGGCGTCACCGGCCTGGCCGCCGAGAACATAGCCCGCGGCCAGGCGGACGCCGCCGCGGTGATGCAGGCATGGATGAACAGCCCCGGTCACCGGGCGAACATCCTGAACTGCGACTTCAAGACCCTGGGCGTCGGCGTGGACCTGAGCGCCGGCGGCCCTTGGTGGACACAGAACTTCGGCTACTGAGCCTGCCGCGGACACATCCGCACACGCGCGTGGGGCGCCCTCCTCGATGCGGGAGGGCGCCCCACGCGCGCGTGTGTGCGGGCTTCACGCGGGGCCCGCAGGTCTCGGACCCGGCGGGTGCGCGGCCGACGGACGGCCCTGACAGCTCAGACGGCCCTGACAGCTCAGACGGCTCAGACGGCGACCGCCGCGCGGCCGTGGGCGAAGACCGTCGCGGTCTCGGCCACGCGGCGGCCCAGGTGCTCGGCCGTGGCGACGTCGGCCTTGTGCACCGCCTCGACACCCTCGTCCGCGTTGGTCTGGGCGGCGGCGCCGGCGAAGACGCCGAGGCGGTTGAGGTCGTTCTCGGAGCCGGCGCTGTGGTTCCAGCCGGGGAGCAGTCCGAGGTTGATCCAGTGCATGCCGAGCTGGGCGGCGAGGATCTGGAAGTACTGGAGCGTGTGGAGCTTGTCGCCGCTCTTGGAGGCGGAGTTGGTGAAGCCCGCGGCCAGCTTGTCCGCCCAGGCCCGCTCGGCCCAGCGCTTGGAGGTGGCCTCCGCGAAGGCGTGGAAGGCGCCGGACGCGGTGCCCATGTAGGTGGGCGATCCGAACACGATGGCGTCCGAGGCGTCGAGGGTGGCCCACTGCTCCTCGGTGATCTCGTCCACCTTGATCAGGTGCACCTGGGCGCCGGCCTCCGCGGCGCCCGCGCGCACGGCCTCGGCGATGACGGCGGTGTGGCCGAAGCCGGAGTGGTAAGCGATGGACACGACAGGGGAAGTCACTAAGGCACTCCTGAATAGGCAGGTCGTTGGCGGTGACCCCAGGAAAGCACTAACTTCTAGTTAGTGCAACCTACGGGTTAGCGCTGCATTCGAGTATGCTTGCGATATGGAGACCACGACGGAGCCCGGACAGGCGCAGGACCTCCCGTACAACGTGTTCGCCAAGTCCTGCCCGTCACGCGGCACGCTGGAGCACGTCACGGGCCGCTGGGGCGGGCTGACGCTGTGCGCCCTGTTCGAGGGCTCGCTGCGCTTCAACGAGCTGCGCCGCCGGGTGGACGGCGTCAGCGAGAAGATGCTGTCGCAGACCCTGCACGCGCTGGAGCGCGACGGACTGGTGCACCGCGAGGCCCAGCCGACGAATCCGCCGCGCGTGGACTACGAACTGACCCCGATGGGCCGCGGCGTGGCCGAGCGGCTGACGGGCCTCATCCACTTCGTGGAGGGGCAGATGGACGACGTGCTCGCGGCACGCCGGCACTACGACGAGACGCGCGGCGCCCTCTGACACCTCGGGCAGAAGTAGCTGGACCTGTTCATCCAGGCCCGCCTGCGTATCGCGGTGCCGCAGCGGCCGCACGGCAGACCCTCGCGGCCGTAGGCGTCGAGCGAGCGGTCGAAGTAGCCGGACTCGCCGTTGACGTTGACGTACAGGCTGTCGAAACTCGTGCCGCCCACCGACAGCGCGGCGTTCATCACGTCCCGGGCGTGGCCGAGGAGTTCGAGCACACGGGGGCGGGTGAGGGCCGGGGTGGGGCGGTCGTAGTGGAGGCGGGCGCGCCACAGCGCCTCGTCCGCGTAGATGTTGCCGACACCGCTGATCAACGACTGGTCGAGCAGGGCCCGTTTGACGGTCGTCCGCCTGCGGCGCAGCGCCTGGACGAAGAGTTCGTCGTCGAAGAGCGGGTCGAGCGGATCGCGGGCGATGTGGGCGATGACGTCCGGCAGTCCGCCGGGGGTGGTGTCGTGCAGCGACAGGCCGCCGAAGGTGCGCTGGTCGACGAAGCGCAGTTCCGTGCCGAGGTCGTCGGCGAAGCGGACCCTGACGCGCAGGTGCTTCTCGGCGGGCGCCTCGTGCGGCTGGACCAGCAGCTGGCCGCTCATGCCGAGGTGCGCCAGGACCGACTGGCCGGTGTCCTCCAGCGGCAGCCACAGGTACTTGCCGCGCCGGCTCGGGGTGCCGATCCGGTGCCCCTTGAGCCGGTGCGCGAAGTCGTCCGCGCCGGTGAGGTGGCGGCGCACCGCGCGCGGGTGCAGCACCTCGGCGTCGGCGACGGTGCGGTGGGCGACCCACCGCTCCAGGCCGCGCCGGACGACCTCGACCTCGGGCAACTCGGGCATGGGACCCCCGTACGCACCTCGCGGGTACGGTCCGAGTGCCCGCCCCTCGGCGGGGTGCGGGCACTCGGGCCGTGCTGTTTCGGTCAGGCGGACGCCGACGCGTCGGCGTCGTGCTCGGCGGCGGACGGCGCCGCTCCGGCACGCTCGTCCGCGGCGGCCTTGATCGACAGCCAGGCGGACTCCGCCGCCTGCTGCTCCGCCTCCTTCTTGCTGCGGCCGGTGCCGGTGCCGTACGAGACGCCTCCGACGCGGGCGGCAGCGGTGAAGGTCTTCTCGTGGTCGGGGCCGGTCTCCGTGACCAGGTACTCGGGGACGCCGAGCCCCTCGGTCGCGGTCAGCTCCTGGAGACTGGTCTTCCAGTCCAGGCCGGCACCGAGATTCGAGGACTTCTCGATCAGGGGGTCGAACAGGCGGTGCACGAGCTCCCCCGCCGCGTCCAGGCCCTGGTCGAGATAGACCGCGCCGATCACCGCTTCCAGGGTGTCGGCGAGGATGGATGCCTTGTCCCGGCCGCCCGTGCCCTCTTCACCGCGGCCGAGCCGGATGAAGGAGCCCAGGTCGAGCCCGCGGCCGACCTCCGCCAGCGCACGCGAGTTGACCACCGCGGCCCGCAACTTGGCCAACTGGCCTTCGGGCAGGTCGGGGTGGGTCCGGTACAGCGTGTCCGTGACCACGAGGCCGAGCACGGAGTCCCCGAGGAACTCCAGGCGCTCGTTGGTCGGCAGACCGCCGTTCTCGTACGCGTACGAGCGATGGGTCAGCGCACGCACCAGAAGGGCGGACTCGAGCTGGTACCCGAGCCGCCCTTCCAACAGCGTGTGGGACGAGGCCTGGTTGTCCGCTGCGTTCTTCCTGGGCGTGGACACAGTGCCTCTCACCAGCCGCTCAGACCTCGAGGACCTGGCGCTTGTTGTAGGTGCCGCAAGACGGGCACGCGATGTGCTGCAGCTTGGGCTCGTGGCAGCGCTCGCACGCAACCAGGGTGGGGACCGCAGCCTTCCACTGCGACCGGCGGTGGCGCGTGTTGCTGCGCGACATCTTCCGCTTCGGAACAGCCACGGCTACTTCTCCTGCTTCTCGTCGGCGCCCGCTTCCGCGTCGGCGCCGCTGATCTCGTCGTTCTCGCCGTCTCCGAGTGAACCGGCGAGTCCCTGCAGTGCCGCCCAACGGATGTCGACGGCGTCGTGGTGGTGGTCCGGGTCGTCCGCGAGGCGTGCGCCGCAGTCGGCGCACAGTCCCGGGCAGTCGTCCTGGCACACCGGCTGCATCGGCAGTGCGAGCACCACCGCATCACGCAGCACGGGTTCGAGGCCGAACAGGCCGTCCTCGAGAAAGAGCCTGTCCTCGTCGTCCTCGGCGTCGTCGCCCGGTTCCGCAGTGGCGCGGCCCCGGTCGTCGGCGTCAGGGTACGAGAACATCTCCTGGAAGTCCGCCTCCGCATCGAGCTGAAGCGGCTCCAGACACCTTACGCACTCCCCCTCGGCCCGTGCACGGGCGGTGCCTGTGACGAGCACCCCTTCCATGACCGACTCAAGGCGGAGTTCGAGCTCGACCGGGGCGCCTTCCGGCACTCCGACGACTCCCTGGATGCCGAGATCCTTGGGAGCGTCGACCGTGCGGGTCAGGCGCTGCAGCGCACCGGGCCGCCGTCCCAGCTCGTGCGTGTCGAACACGAGGGGGTTGCGGTGGTCGAGGCGGGCTGTCACGCCGTTCCTGCTTTCGATCTGCTGAGCTCGGAGATCACTGCCCCTCGGTGGTGCGGGCAGCGGAGATCGCGGACGTACACGCGACCGAAGAGCCAGGATACTGGACCTTTCGCTCATGGCCCAATCCGGTGCGGCGCTACTGGCCGCGGCCCTGCTCGTACGCCCTCAGCTGCTCCGGAGTGATCATGCCGGTGTCGAAGAGGCTGGTCTCGTCGAGCGCGTACGCCTGGTGGCCCTGGCCCTGGGCCTGGCCCGGGACCTGGGCCTGGGCCTGCTGCGGCTCGTAGGACGCCTGCTGCGGGTCGTAGCCCTGGTAGGCGTACGGGTCGGCCTGCTGGTAGCCGTAGGGGTCCTGCTGCTGGGCGTAGGCCGGCTGCTGCGGGTAGCCGCCGTAGGTGCCGGTCTGCTGGTAGCCGTAGGCCGGCTGCGGCTCGTAGGCGGGCTGGACGGGCGCGGCGGGCGGCTGCGGCCGGTACGCGGGCTGCGGGGGCACGGCCGCCGCCGGCTGGTCCGCCGCCGCGGTCTCCCGCCGGGCGAGCGCGGCGAGGTCGGCGAGGTAGTCGGCGTCGCTGGAGTGCTGGACGGTGCCGGTGTCGTCGGCGAGGGCGCCGAGGTCGTCGGTGGCGATGCGGCCGTGCAGCTTCTCGCGCCCGCGGACGACGGCCTCCAGGGTCTTGGCGAGGACCGCCTCGAACGCGCCGAGCTTGACGTCGATGTACGCGTCGGCGCTGCGGCGCAGGGTCTGCGGGTCGTGGCTGCGCTCGGGGGCGTCCTCGTCCTCGTGGCCGTTCTCGTCGGTGCCGGGGCCGGTGCCGAGGAGCTTCTCGCGGCCGCGCCCGACGGAGCCGAGGGTCTTGGTGAGCACGACCTCGAAGTTGGCGAGCTTGGAGTCGACGTACTCGTCGGCCTCCGCGCGGACCTCCTCGGCCTGCCTGCCGGCCTCGGCGAGGATGCGGTCCGCCTCGCCCTGCGAGCGGCGGGCGACCTCGGTGCCGGAGATCAGGGAGCCGCGCTCGGCGTGGGCTCCCCGGATGATCCGCTCGGCCTCCCGGCGGGCCTCCTCGACCATCTGCTCACGGCCGCCGATCAGTTCCTGGGCCTGGGCGAGCGAACCGGGCAGGGCCTTGCGGACCTCTTCGAGCAGGTCGAGCAGTTCGGCGCGGTTGACCACGCACGAGGCCGACATGGGCATCGACCGGGCACCGGAGACCGCGGCGACGATCTCGTCGAGCTTCTTCTGCACGTCCACCGTGTGCTCGCCACTCTCTACAGCCGTGATGGAGACGGACTCCACGACTGTAGCCCCCTCAGCGCTTGCGCAGGCGCTCGTCGAGCGCCTCCAGGACCACCGGCGGCACCAGGTGCGAGACGTCGCCTCCCCAGGTGGCGACCTCCTTGACCAGGGACGACGAGAGGAAGCTGTAGGTGGGGTTGGTGGGGACGAACAGCGTCTCCACGCCCGACAGGCCGTTGTTCATCTGGGCCATCTGCAGCTCGTAGTCGAAGTCGCTGACCGCGCGCAGGCCCTTGACGATCGCCGGGATCTCGCGCTGCTTGCAGAAGTCGACCAGGAGGCCGTGGAATGCCTCGATCCGGACGTTGCCGTACTCGGCGGTGACCTGGCGGATCAGATCCAGCCGCTCGTCGACCTCGAACAGGCCCTTCTTGGCCTTGTTGATCATGACGGCGACGTAGACCTCGTCGTACAGCCTGGAGGCGCGGGAGATGATGTCGAGATGTCCGTTGGTGATCGGGTCGAACGACCCGGGACAGACGGCGCGGCGCACTTGTGATCCCTCGCTCTCCGGTCCGGTCATCGTGCGTCTTCGCACGTAGAGGCGGCGCGACCGTACCAAAACGTTCCCTCGCCGTAGCGGCGGGCCCGGATCGCCTCGAAGCCGTCGGGCCAGCCGAACTCACCGCCTCTGGTGCTGCGCTCCACGGTGACGAGCGCCTCGGGCGCGAGCCAGCCTCCGGAGCGGAGTGTGAGCAGGATCTCGCGAAGATCGCCGTCCGGGACGGCGTACGGGGGGTCGAGGAAGACGAGGTCGTACGGCTCGGCCGGGGCCGGGTTCCGGATGATCTGCTCCGCTTTGCCCGACCGCACCTCCGCGCCGGGGAGACCGAGACCGCGCACGTTCTCCCGGACGACGCGGGCGGCGCGGGCGTCGGCCTCGACGAGGAGGGTGTGGGAGGCGCCGCGCGAGAGCGCCTCCAGGCCGACCGCGCCGGAACCGGCGTACAGGTCGAGGACCCGCTCCCCCTTCAGCGGGCCGCCGAGGAGCGACTGCCAGGTGGAGAAGAGACCCTCGCGCGCGCGGTCGGAGGTGGGACGGGTGCCTTGTCCTGGCGGGACTGCCAGGCGACGTCCGCCGGCTGCGCCGGCGATCACGCGGGTCATCTGTGGTCCTCGGGGTGGGCGGCTTTGGGTTCAAGTGTGGCTGGTCGCGCGGTTCCCCGCGTGCCTGGGGCGTCCCCGCTCACCCCTTTTCCAGGAACTGCTCGCGCTCCTCGTCGAGCAGGGCGTCCAGCGCCGTGCGCAGGCCGGGCAGCCGGGTCAGCTCCGGGTCGCGCGCCACCAGGCCCGTCGCCTCCTCGCGGGCCTCGGCGATGATCTCCTCGTCCTCGATGACCGCCAGCATCCGCAGGCTGGTGCGGGCGCCGGACTGGGCCTGGCCGAGGACGTCGCCCTCGCGGCGCTGTTCGAGGTCGATACGGGAGAGCGCGAAGCCGTCGAGGGTGGCGGCCACCGCGGTCAGGCGCTGCCGGGCGGGGCTCGCCTCCGGCATCTCGCTGACCAGGAGGCACAGACCGGGGGCGGCGCCGCGGCCGACCCGGCCGCGCAGCTGGTGGAGCTGGGAGACGCCGAAGCGGTCGGCGTCCATGATCACCATGGCGGTGGCGTTCGGCACGTTCACCCCCACCTCGATGACCGTCGTGGCGACCAGGACGTCGGTCTCGCCCGCGGCGAAGCGGCGCATGACGGCGTCCTTGTCGTCCGGGGCCATACGGCCGTGCAGCACCTCCACCGCGAGGCCCTGGAGGGGGCCGCGGGCGAGCTGGTCGGCCGTGTCCAGGACGGCGAGCGGGGGCCGCTTCTCGGCCTCGTCCTCGGGGGACTTCTTCCCGGCCGCCTTCTTCGGGTCGTCCTCCTCGTCCCCGATGCGGGGGCAGACGACGTACGCCTGATGGCCCTTGCCGACCTCCTCGCGCACCCGCTCCCAGGCGCGGGCGAGGAAGTGCGGCTTGTCGGCGGCCGGCACGACGTGCGAGGCGATCGGCGAGCGGCCCGCGGGCAGCTGGTCGAGGACGGAGGTCTCCAGATCGCCGAAGACCGTCATGGCGACCGTGCGCGGGATGGGTGTGGCCGTCATGACCAGCAGGTGGGGCGGCTGGTTGCCCTTGCCGCGCAGGGCGTCGCGCTGCTCGACGCCGAAGCGGTGCTGCTCGTCCACCACGACCAGCCCCAGGTCGTGGAACCGCACCTTGTCCTCGATCAGCGCGTGGGTGCCGATCACGATGCCCGCCTCGCCCGTGACGAGGTCGAGCAGGGCCTGCCGGCGGGCGGCGGCGCCCATGGACCCGGTCAGCAGGACGACCTTGGTCGCCTGTTCGGCCCCGCCGAGCATGCCGCCCTCGGCCAGCCCGCCCATCATCTCCACGACGGACCGGTGGTGCTGCTGGGCGAGCACCTCGGTCGGGGCGAGCATGGCCGCCTGGCCCCCGGCGTCCACGACGGCGAGCATGGCGCGCAGCGCCACCATGGTCTTGCCCGATCCGACCTCGCCCTGGAGCAGCCGGTGCATCGGGTGGTCGGTCGCCAGGTCGGCGAAGATCTCCGCGGAGACCTTGCGCTGGCCCTCGGTGAGGGTGAAGGGCAGCCGGGCGTCGAAGGCGGTGAGGAGGCCGTCGGGGGCGGGGCGGCGCGGGACCGCGGGGAGCTGGCCGTCGGCGTGCCTGCGGCGGGCGAGGGCGACCTGGAGGACGAATGCCTCGTCCCACTTCAGCCGGGCGCGGGCGTCCTCGATGTCGGCCTTGGTGTGCGGGCGGTGGATCTTGAGGAGGGCCTCGGGGAGGGTGACCAGGGCGCGGCCCTCGCGCAGGGCGGCGGGCAGCGGGTCGACCGCCTCCTGCGCGCCGGGCAGCACCGTCTGGATCGCCTTGCCGATCTTCCAGGACTCCAGCTTCGCGGTGGCGGGGTAGAGCGGGATCAGCGCGCCCGCCCAGCTCTCGACGGACTCCTCGCCCTCGCCCCGCAGCAGTTCGTAGGCGGGGTGGGCCAGTTGGAGGCGGCGGTTGAAGACGGAGACCTTGCCCGCGAACATCGCGCGGGTGCCCGGCAGGAGATCCTTGTGGGGCTTGTGAACGCCGTTGCCGAAGAAGACCAGTTGGAGCCGGCCGCTGCCGTCGGTGATGGTGACTTCGAGGCGCTGGCCCTTGCCCCGGGGGGCCTTGGACGAGGCGAAGGTGTGCAGGCGGGCGTCGGCCACCATGGCGACCACCGTGACGTGCTCGTCCATGGGGAGGTCGGCGAGGTGGGTGAGCTGGCCGCGCTCCTCGTAGCGGCGGGGGTAGTGGTGCAGCAGGTCGCCGACCGTGTGCAGGCCGAGGTGCTCGGCCATCACCTTCGCGGTGGCGGGGCCGAGCACCTTCTTCAGTGGTTCTTCCAGCGCGGGCACGGGATCCATTCCACACCACGGCACTGACATTGCCGTGGAGGTGGCGTCGGCGCTGAAGGTAAACGTCGCGGAAACCCCTGGTCAGACGGTTGGTTCCGGCCCTAGGATGGCGCGCTCCGGCCTTTCGCGGTCACCGCCTCACCGGGACCGCCCGACCCCGCGCCGTCGCCCCCTCCCCCCAACGGCGCCGTGACGATGGACTCCCAGACCTCACAGTCATCCCAGGCACCCCGGCCCTCCCGGTCGCCTCACACGTTCCAGGTCGACCTGCGCGGTCTGGTGGACCTGCTCTCCCATCACCTGTACTCCAGTCCGAAGGTCTATCTGCGCGAGCTGCTGCAGAACGCCGTCGACGCCATCACGGCCCGGCGCGCGCAGGAGCCCGGGGCCCCCGCCCTGGTACGGCTGTACGCCGAGGCGGGGTCGCTGCGCGTCGAGGACTCCGGGGTCGGGCTCACCGAGGCGGACGTGCACGACCTCCTCGCGACGATCGGCCGCAGCTCCAAGCGCGCCGAGTCCCTCCAGGAGGCCAGGTCCGGCTTCCTGGGCCAGTTCGGCATCGGCCTGCTGGCCTGCTTCGTGGTCGCGGAGCGGATCAGGGTGGTCAGCCGCAGCGCCCGCACCCCGGACGCGCCGCCCGTGGAGTGGACGGCGACGGACGACGGTTCGTACCGCGTGCGCACGCTGCCGCAGGACGCCCGCGCCGAACCGGGCACGACCGTGCACCTGGTGGCGCGGGCCGGGGCCGCGGAGTGGCTGGCGCCGGAGCGGGTCCTCGCCCTGGCACGGGACTTCGGCTCCCTGCTGCCGTACGACGTGCGGGTCGGGGACGAGGCGGTCACCGACCTCCCGGCGCCCTGGGACCGGCCCTACCCCTCCCCCGCCGCCCGCCGGGTGGCGCTCGCGCGGCACTGCCGGGACCTGTTCGGCTTCACGCCGCTGGACTGCGTCGGCCTCGACGTGCCGCTCGCGGGAATCCGCGGGGTGGCGTACGTGCTGCCCTCCGCGGTCAGCCCGGCGCAGCGGGCCGGGCACCGCGTCCACCTCAAGGGCATGCTCCTGACCGAGCGGGCCGAACAGCTGCTGCCCGACTGGGCGTTCTTCGTGCGCTGTGTGCTGGACACCGACAGCCTGCGGCCCACGGCCTCGCGCGAGTCGCTGTACGAGGACGAGACGCTGGCGGCGGTGCGCGAGGCGCTCGGTGAGCGCATCCGGTCCTGGCTGACCGGACTGGCGGCCGGCGACCCGGAGCGGCTGGCCGCCTTCCTGGAGGTGCACCACCTGGGCGTGAAGTCGCTCGCGCGGCACGACCGGGAGATGCTGCGCACGATGCTGCCGTGGCTGCCGTTCGAGACGAGCGACGGCAGGCTGTCCCTGGAGGAGTTCGCGCAGCGGCACCGCGTGGTGCACTTCACGCGGACCGTCGAGGAGTACCGGCAGGTCGCGCCGATCGCGGCCGCGCAGGGCGTGGGGGTCGTCAACGGCGGCTACACCTACGACAGCGAACTGGTCGAGGCGCTGCCCTCGGTGCGGCCGGGCACGGTCGTCGCGGAGCTGGACGCGGACACGGTGACCGCCCATCTGGACGCCGTGGAGCCGGCCGAGGAGCTGGCCCTTTCGGCGTTCCTGACGGCCGCGCGGGCCCAGCTGGACCCGCTCGGCTGCGACGTCGTGCTGCGCGCCTTCCATCCGCTGTCGGTGCCCGCGCTGCACCTGGACGACCGGGCGGCGCGGCACGAGCAGGCGCGCGCGCAGGCCGAGGAGCAGGCCGGCGACCTGTGGGCGGGCATCCTCGGCTCGCTGCGGGGCGGGGCGCCCCGCGCGCGGCTGGTGCTCAACCACCTCAACCCGCTGGTGCGGCGGATCGCCTCGCTGGGCGATCCGGAACTGATCGGCACGGCCACCGAGTCCTTGTACGGGCAGGCGCTGCTCAGGGCGCAGCGGCCGCTGAGGCCCGCCGACTCGGCGCTGCTGAACCGGTCCTTCATCGGCCTGCTGGAGTGGGCCACCAACGGCGAGGACGGGCGCTGATGAGTGAGATCGCGGACTTCGACGCACTGCGCCGGGCGATGGCGGAGAACGGCGAGCGGCCGGAGGGGCCCGCTCGCAACGCGCGCGCGGAGCACCTGCTCGCCGAGGCCGAGCGGCTGAACGTCCCGCTGGCGGTGATCGAGGCCCTCGGGCACCAGCTGAAGGTCTACAACTACAGCTCCGAGAAGGCGAAGATGTTCGTCCCCTTCGCGCGCCTGCTGCGCCTGTGGGACGAGCGGCCCGGGGACTTCGACGCGTACGAGACGCACACGCTGCACTGGGTCTTCAAGTGGATGTCGGCCGGAATGCTCGACCAGCCGCACATCCCGCTGGCCTCCGTCGAGAAGTGGCTCGGCGAGATGGAGCACCGCTACCGCCTCGCCGGGCACTCCGAACGGGCGGTGCGCAGCGCGGAGTTCAGCGTGGCGGCACATGTCGGCGACCTGGCGCGGGCGGAGCGGGCGTACACGTCCTGGCTGGCCGCCGACCGCGACGACATGGCCGACTGCCACGCGTGCGAGCTGCACGGGCAGGGCTGGTGGCAGGTCGTGCGGGGCCGGGACGAGGAGGCGCTGCGGCTGTGGGCGCCCGTCCTGGAGGGCGAGTTCGGCTGCGCGCACGAGCCGCACACGGTCCTCGCCTCGTCGCTGGCGCCGCTGCTGCGCCTCGGGCGCGCGGACGAGGCGCGCGCCAACCACCTGCGGGGCCTCAGGCTCGTACGGCCGATGGAGAGCATGCGCGCGGCCTACGCGGACCATGTCGAGTTCTGCGCGCTGACCGGCAACGAGGCACGCGCGCTGGAGCTGCTGGCGGAGCGGCAGGCGTACTTCACCGACGACGGCCAGCCGCGCAGCAGGCTGGACTTCCTGACCGTGGTGGCGCTGCTGATGGACCGGCTGTGCGCGCTCGGCCCGGACGACCGGCCGGTGCCCGGTCCGGCGGGGCGCGCGTGGACCGCGGGCGGACTCGCCGTCCACGCGCGCGAGGAGGCGCTGGCTCTGGCGGCGCTCTTCGACGCGCGCAACGGCACGGCGTACGTCGGCGAACGGGCACGCGCGCGCATG